>JAEEIV010000085.1 GCA_016281555.1 Lachnospiraceae bacterium
GAGATCGTCGGACAGGCGATCCGCGGCGAGGAACTGACCGTGGTCGGCGAAGCGTACGACGACGGGCATTACTGGTACAAGATCACCCGCGAAGACGCGGAAGGATACGTGTTCGGCGATTTCCTCGCTTTCGGGGACAGCGCGGAACAGCTGAAGGCGGAGATCGAGAAAGAGATCGAGACGGCGCAGGATCCGCTGGCCATGCCGGATCATTTCGCTGCGGCGGACGATCTTTCGGGACTCGGCGCATCGGCGCGGCAGTCTCTGGAAAATGCGATCAAGCAGTTGAATTATTCCCTGAAATACGATTATCCCCCGGCGGCGGAGTCGGGTAATCACATGACGATGTACTCGATCCTCGTCTACCTCCTGGAGCTTTATCATCAGGTGGCGGACGTGGCGCAGGCAAATCAGCTGCAGGGTACGGTCGCGGCGGCCAATGAAGGCATGAAGCTGGTGGAGTCCCGGCGTGAGTACTTAAGCACGCTGACGGGACAGTCTGCGGATGATTTCTTCCAGCAGATCACGGCCAGCAACCAGGCCGCGAGCGCGGCTGCGGCAGAGCAGCGGCAGAGAGAAGAAGCCGCGAGACTCGCCGCGGAAGAACAGCAGAGAAAAGAACGGGAAGCGGCAGCGGCGGCACAGGCGGCGGCAGCGGCGGCGGAAGAAGCCGAACGGCAGCGCCTCGAAGCGGAAGCGGCAGCGGCAGCGGCGGCGGCGCAGGAAGCCGAGCGGAAGCGCCTCGAAGAAGAGCAGGCAGCGGCAGCGGCGGCAGCGGCGGCGCAGGCAGCGGCGAATCAGGCCATGTCGGATGCCGTGAATCAGGCGGCGGCCGAAGGTCAGGGAACGCTCGGACGTCAGATGGCGGACTATGCGGCGAGCTTCGTCGGAAAACTGCCTTACGTCTGGGGCGGCGCAAGCCTGACGACCGGTGCGGACTGCTCCGGATTCGTCGGACAGATCCTGGCGCATTTCGGCCTCGTCGATCAGAGCAAGGCGAACTGGCACGCCTACTGTTCCTATGACTTCCCGAACATGGGCATCCCGGTGGCGCTGTCCGACATCCAGCCGGGCGACGTCATCTGCTACAGCGGACACGTGTCCATGTATTTCGGCGACGGCATTGCCGTGCACGAACCGAGCCCCGGCAACTATTGCTCTTACGGCAGATACGACATGCTGCCGATCCTGACCATACGGCGGTTTCAGTAGATGAACGGAAAACGGAAAATGCTCACAGCGGTCGCTTTGGTCACGCTTCTTCTCGGAAGCGTGACTTCTTACGGTGACTCCGTATCGGGCGTCGGTCCGGCGGCGGGCGCGTCCGTTCGGCTGGAACAGTATCTTTCGGGAGGCGCCGAAGCGCACGACGCGCTGGCGTACCGGCTGGCGGTCCTGAAGGAATTCAACGAGGCCAATGAAACCGAACTGAAGACGGAAGAGCCGGTGACCTACGGCGTTCCGAAAACGGGCATCGTTTGTACTGAGGGCACGCTGAACGTCCGGGAACGGGAATCGGTCCTGTCGGACGTGGTGGCCATTGCCTACCAGCAGAAGGAGATCTCCGTGCTCGGAGAGCATCTCGTGCAGGGCCGTCTCTGGTATCACGTGCAGTATAACGGGATCATGGGCTACGCTTATGCGGACTACGTCAAGTTCGGAGACGACGTGGTCCGGTATTTCACGGATCTTCACGCGCTGCTGAAAGGCACCTCGGTCATGCCGGACGCGCTCGTCGTTTCGGACGACACGTCGGCAATGGACGCGGAGTCGAAGAAGACGCTGGAATCTTCCGTGAAACTGATCAATTACTGTCTCAAGAACGATTATCCGGCGGCGGAGGCCAATGAGAATTACATGAACATGTATTCCGTTCTGGTCTACGTGCTGGAGTTATATCAGCGGGTGATCGACCTTTCGCAGGCCTTCCACCTGAACGCCACGTTCGAGGCGGCCGTCCGGGACATGCAGACCGTCGGTCTCATCCGGGAAAATCTGACGGATACGACGGATACTTCCGATCAGGAATTCAAGGAACAGATCCAGAAGGCGGTGGCGGAGCGGCAGGCGAAAAGCGTCTATACTATGGGCGAGAAGATCGCGAACTACGCCGCGACGTTCATTGACATCCTGCCCTACGTCTGGGGCGGCGCGAGCCTGACCAAGGGGGCGGACTGTTCCGGTTTCTGCGGTCAGATCTATGCGCATTTCGGTTACATCGATCAGGCGAGCGCCAATGCCCACGCCTATGATTCGCTCCGGTTCCGCGGCGTCGGAAAAGCCGTCGACCTCGCGAACATTCTCCCGGGCGACCTCGTCTGCTACCAGGGACACGTGGCGATCTATTACGGAAACGGCATGGTCGTTCACGAGCCGAGCGTCGGCAAGAAGGCCTGTTTCGGACCGCTTTACATGGCGCCGATCCTGACCGTCCGCCGGCTGATCCCCGAATAAGAAGAAGCTCCGCCGCAGTCGTTGCGGCTTTCGGAGGCATTTATGGTCTTTTCAAGTCTCATCTTCATCTTTGCGTTTCTCACGCTGCAGCTCATCGTGTACTATCTCGTGAAAAGCATTTCCGCGAGAAACGTGATCCTGCTCGTGTTTTCGCTGATCTTTTATGCATGGGGCGGTCCGAAGTACCTGATCCTTCTGCTTTTGGAGAGTTTCATCAGCTGGCTCACCGCACGGGAGATCGGAAAGACCGGACTGAAGGCCATGAAGAGGCGCTGGCTCATTCTGGACGTCGTATTGCTGCTCGGACTCCTGGCAGTCTTCAAGTATACCGGATTTTTCCTGAACAATCTGAAATTCATCATCCACTGGCCGGAACAGGTGCCGTCGATCATCCTTCCGATCGGCATTTCCTTCTATACGTTCCAGCTCATTTCCTACGTCGCGGACGTGTACCGCGGCAGGGTCGGGGCGCAGCCGAAATACTGGAAGGTGCTGCTGTACTCGAGCCTGTTCCATCAGTGCATTGCCGGTCCGATCGTCCGCTACGAGACGGTGGCGGAGGAGATCGATCACCGGAAGATCGAGCTTTCCGACGTGGCGGCGGGCATCCGGAGGTTTGCCGTCGGCCTCGCGAAGAAGGCGATCCTTGCAAACGGCGTGGCGGTCGTGGCGGACACGCTGCTTCCCACGGACATGACGGCCGCCGTACAGGCGTCCGGTCCCGCGCTCTGGCTCGGGATGTTCGCCTATATGCTGCAGATCTATCTTGACTTTTCCGCATATTCCGACATGGCGATCGGCATGGGCCGCATGGTCGGGTTCCATTATCTTGAAAACTTCGACTATCCGTATACGGCGTGGTCCGTGCAGGGCTTCTGGCGGAAATGGCACATTTCGCTTTCCACGTTTTTCAGGGATTACGTGTACATTCCGCTCGGCGGAAACCGGAAAGGATTCGGACGGACGGTGCTGAACCTGTTCATCGTCTGGTTCCTGACCGGCATGTGGCACGGCGCGAGCTGGAACTATATACTCTGGGGGCTGTATTTCTTCGTGTTCCTGCTCATTGAGCGGCTGTTCCTCGGGAAACTTCTGGACAAGCATCCCGTGACGCGGGCGATCGGTCACGCGTACGCCTTGTTCGTGGTCTTCATCGGCTGGGTCCTGTTCCGGTTCACGGATCTCGGCGTCGGCTTTGAGGTGATCAAGGGGCTCTTCGGAGCGCACGCCGGGGCGAACGCATTGCCGGCCGGCTCGCAGCTTTTAAATAATCTGTTCTTCTTGATCTTCGCGACCGTCGCGGTCTTCCCGGTCGGAAAGAAACTGCACGAGGCACTGCAGAACGCTGCGGACGTGACGGACAAGAACTGGTTCAGGATGGCGATCCGGATCGGTTCGGCGATCCTCCCGGCAATACTGCTCGCACTTTCGGTGCTGGCGCTCGTCGGAAACAGTTACAATCCGTTCCTGTACTTCCAGTTCTGACGCGGTTCCTTACGAAACGGCGGCGGACTTTTTGAGACGATATGAACATGAATCTTGAACGAAAAATGAAAAATGAAGAGAGCAAGCGCTTTTCGGAGCTTTTGCTCGTTTCGTCCTTCGCGATCCTCATGGTCGTGGGACTGATCCTCGGGTTCATCATTGCGCTCCGGCCTCAGAAATCGGAGATGGAGAAGCGCGAACTCACGAAGTTCCCGTCGTTTTCCGCGGCGGAGTTTGCGGACGGCGAGTACACTTCCGGGATCGGGACCTGGTACGCGGACACCTATCCCGGACGCGAGATGTTCATTCAGGCGGCGCAGGGCTTGAAACTCCTGTACGGCATTCAAAGGGATGCGGTGCAAAACGTCGGAAACGGCGACGACATCCCGGACATCCCGGTGATCCCGACGGAGCCGGTTCCTTCATCGAGTGAAACCAAGACGCCTTCTTCCGAAGCGCCGACCGAAACGGAACCGGAGACTTCGACTGAGACGGAACCCTCGACCGAGCCGCCGCAGACGACCGAGCCCGAGACCATCGACGGCAATGAGATCGCGAAGATGAACCCGCAGGAAGCGGGCGACGTGAACGTCAAGGATCTGGCGGGGTATTGCGTCTACGGCTTCAACCTTTCGGCTGCGGACCGGTACTGCGAGGCGGTCGCAAGCCTCCAGTCCCTGCTGGCGGACCGGAACGTGCAGTTCTACGAGATCATGGTGCCGAACAATTCCGCGATCCTGCTGGACGACGCGACGAAACAGGCATGGTCCCTCTCTGACGAACGGAAGGTCATTCAGTACTATTACGGGAAAACGAGGTCATTGGCGCCGGCCGTTCATACGGTCGACGTCTTCGACACGCTTCTCGCACACAAGAACGAATACGTTTACTTCAGAACGGACCACCATTGGACGCAGCTCGGCGCATACTACGCCTACCAGGAATTCTGCAAGGCGGCGGGCTTCACGGCGAATCCGATCTCAGCCTATGCAAGCGACGTGTCCCCGACCTTCCTCGGAAGCTACGTGAACACGAACGGATACAAGCAGCTGGAAGCCAATCCGGATTCGATCACGTATTATTATCCCCTGTCGACGAACGACATCCGCTTCTGGGATGAGGAGCAGAACACGTTCCGGAATGGTAAGGCGATCCGGAACCTGAAGGACTACCATCCGCGGTACGGCTACATGGGCTACATCTACGGGGACCATGCGATCTCGTACATGAACAATCCGACGCTGAAGAACGGCAGGAGATGCCTCGTCGTGAAGGAATCGTTCGGCAACTGCTTCGTGCCGTTCCTCATCGATCATTACGAGGAAGTCGTCATCGTGGACTACCGGTACACTTCGGACCGCATCGTGAAGGCCGCGCTCGAGGAAAACGTGACCGACGTCGTGTTCTTAAGCAATCTGGAAGCCGTTTCGGACAATTCCGTCATGAACGTGCTGTACGACCGCTGCCGGTAAGGATCCGGACGGAATACTTGATATGAGACTGCCGGACGGGGACTGCGGTTTCCGTCCGGCAGTCCCGTTTTGTGACGTTCACACAAAGTTTACATAAAATCCTTTGTAATTTCAGCAAATATGTTGTATAATGAAAACGCAAGAAAAGAGAAGTGACGTCCGGCCGGGCCGGACGCCGAGGCAGAAAGGAGTGCGGATATGAAGTACGTTATTACGGGACGGAACATGGAAGTCAGTGAAGGACTGAGGCAGTATGTGGAAAAGAAATTCTCCAAGCTGGACTACTATTTCACGGACGACACGGAAATTCACGTAACGCTTTCGAAGCAGCGCGGAGATGAGAAAGTGGAAGTCACGATCCCGATGCGGGGGACGACGGTACACGCCGAAGAGACCAGTCAGGATATGTACCTGACCATCGATCTTCTTCAGGACATCATTGAGCGTCAGCTTCGCAGAAACCGCAAGAAGCTCATTGACAGACGGCAGAGCGCCGAATCGGTTTCCAATCTCTTCCTGGAAAATCAAGCGAACGAGGAGTTCGAAGAGGAAAAGGAAATCAAGATCGTGCGTACGAAGAAATTCGCGATGAAGCCGATGGATCCGGAGGAAGCCTGCTTCCAGATGGAAATGTCAGGACACACGTTCTACGTGTTCTTAAACTCCGACACGGATGAGGTCAATGTCGTATATAAGAGGAAAGACGGGAATTACGGACTGATCGAGCCGGAACACTGATCTCTCTTTTCTTCACGGGCTCCGGCAAATGCCGGAGCCTTTCTTTTAAGGTCCTCCGGCGTTCCGGAGGTGCAAAACAACGAAAGAATCTGCAATGAAACGTTATCAGATCAAAGGAATGAGCTGCGCGGCCTGTGCCGCCAGAGTGGAAAAGGCGGTCTCCCGCGTGGAGGGCGTCGATTCGGTGACGGTCTCGCTTCTCACGAACTCGATGACCGTCGAAGGGACGGCGGACGATAAAACGGTCGTGACCGCAGTGAAGCAGGCGGGGTACGGCGCGAAAGCCCTGAAGGAGAGCGAGCGGGCGGAAACGGGGCAGGATACGGAGTTCAAGACGCTCCGGAGAAGGTTTTTCGTGTCGCTTGCCGTTTTATTGCCTCTCATGTACGTTTCCATGGGCCATATGGCGTTCGGATGGCCGCTCCCCGGATTTTTATCGACTCACACGGCAATGGGCGTTTTTGAGGCCGTTTTGGCGCTTGCAGTGATGGTCGTCAACCGGAAGTTTTTCATAAACGGCTGGAAGGGCGCCGTTCACGGCGCGCCGAACATGGATACGCTCGTCGCACTCGGCAGCGGCGTTTCCTACGTCTACAGTCTGGTGCTCCTCATCCTGTTATTCGTCCGGGGCGGCGGCATGCCGACGTTCTGGTTTGAGTCTGCAGCCATGATTCTCGTGCTCATCACACTCGGAAAGATGCTGGAGGCCTACTCCAAGGGCCGGACGACGGATGCACTGGAAGGCTTGCGGAAACTCTCTCCGGAGACGGCGAACGTTCTGAGAGACGGAACGGAAGAACCGGTCCAGACGAAAGATTTGAAGACCGGCGACCTCATTGCGGTCCGGCCGGGCGAATCCTTCCCGGCGGACGGTGTCGTGGTTTCCGGTGCATCGAGCGTCAATGAGGCTTCGCTCACCGGAGAATCCGTTCCGGTCGACAAGGAAGAGGGGAGCAGCGTCAGCGCCGGCACCGTGAATCTGAACGGGTTTCTCGTCGTCCGCGCGACGAAGGTGGGGGAGGAGACGCTCCTTTCGAAGATCATCCGTCTCGTCAGCGACTCGTCGGCCACGAAGGCGCCGGCGCAGAGGATCGCGGACAAGATCTCGGGGATCTTCGTTCCCGTCGTCATCGGGATCGCACTCGTTACCTTCGCGGTCTGGATGTTCATTTCCGGCGGTGACGTCGGAAAATCGCTTACTTACGCCGTATCGGTGCTCGTGGTCAGTTGCCCCTGTGCGCTCGGCCTCGCGACGCCGGTCGCGATCATGGTCGGCAGCGGCGTCGGCGCGAAACACGGCATCCTGTTCAAGACGGCGGCCGCACTGGAAGGCGCGGGCAAGGTCAGGATCGCAGCCTTCGACAAAACGGGAACGGTGACGAAAGGCGAACCCGCCGTGACGGACGTGGTCTCCGAAGACGAAACCGAACTGATCCGCATCGCGTACGCATTGGAAAAACAGTCGGAGCACCCCTTGGCGCTTTCCGTGGTGCGTTACGTCGAAGAAAGCAGGGCAAACGGTCTGGCCCCGGCAGAGATTTCACCGGAAAAAATGAGAAACTTTGTTTCGGTACCCGGGAAAGGACTTAAAGCAGAACTGGAACTGAACGGGAAATATGTACAGGTTTATGGCGGAAAAAATGCCTATATTTCTGAAATCGCCCCGGTTCCGGAAACGGTGGACGAAAAAGCGGAAGCGCTGAAGAAAGAGGGAAAAACGCTGCTCTGGTTTGCAGAGGAAGGGCGGTTCCTCGGGCTCATTGCCGTATCGGACGTCTTAAAAGACGGCGTCCGGGAATCGATGGAGGAACTGAACGGTCTCGGCATCCGCACCGTCATGCTGAGCGGCGACAATGAAGTGACCGCGAATGCGATCGCAAAAGAAGCCGGCATCACGGAAGTCGCGGCGGAAGTCCTTCCAGACGAAAAAGAGGAGAGGATCCGGGAATACCAGAGCGGCGGAACGGTCCCGGTCATGATGGTCGGCGACGGCATGAACGACGCGCCGGCGCTGACGACGGCGGACTTAGGCGCCGCGATCGGAGCGGGAACGGACGTGGCCATCGACGCGGCGGACCTCGTGCTCGTCCGGAGCGACGTGTACGACGTCGTCAAGGCGGTGAAACTCGGAAAAGACGTTTACCGGAACATCCTCGAAAACCTGTTCTGGGCGTTCTTCTATAACGTGCTCATGATCCCGCTCGCCGCAGGCGTGTTTTCCGGCATTTTCGGCTGGTCGCTCGATCCGATGATCGCTGCGGCGGCCATGAGCCTGTCCTCATTCACCGTGGTCATGAACGCGCTCCGGCTGAACCTGGTGAAACTTGAGAAAAAACGCTGAAACCGAAAGACGGTACTTGACGGCGGCAGTTTCATTATGATATGATAAAATCGAACAAAAGTTCTTATATATTATAAGGAGAATCCATGACGATACGCGAGCAGATCGAAGAACGGGAATACGAAACCCTGGGACCCTACGCGACCTTTGCGCGGGATTCGAAGGGACGGAAAAGAGAAGAAGAGGAGTGCGACATTCGGACTTGCTTCCAGCGGGACCGCGACCGGATCCTGCACAGCCGTTCTTTCCGGCGCCTGAAGAATAAGACGCAGGTCTTTTTGAATCCGGAGGGAGACCATTACCGGACGCGTCTGACGCATACCCTGGAGGTCTCGCAGATCGCACGGACGATCGCGAAGGCGCTCCGGCTGAACGAGGACCTCACCGAGGCCATTGCCCTGGGGCACGACCTCGGCCATACGCCCTACGGTCACTCGGGCGAGGCGGCGCTTGACACGATGATGAAGAAGGCGGGATACGCCGGATTCAAGCATTACGAGCAGAGCGTCAGGATCGTGGAATTCATTGAAAAGGACGGCCGCGGTCTGAACCTTTCGTGGGAGGTCGTGGACGGGATCTTAAATCACGGCGTTCCCGGACATGCGGCCACGCTGGAAGGGAGAGTCGTCCGGCTGGCGGACAAGATCGCGTATCTGAACCACGACATCGACGATGCGATCCGGGCACACGTGCTCTCGGAAGAGGAGATCCCGATGGAATACCGGGACGTGCTCGGCCATTCGGTGAAGATCCGTCTGAACCGGATCATACACGACATCATTTCCCAGTCCGAAGGAAAAGGAGACATATTGCAGTCCGAGGAGATCGAACAGGCGATGTTCGGACTCCGGCAGTTCATGTTTCACGCGGTCTACCAGAGTGCCGTCGTGAAAGGGGAAGAGCACAAAGCGCAGCAGATGCTGTTGGCCATGGGCGATTACTACATGAGCCATTTCGACGCAGTGCCGCAGTCCTACCGTCAGTTTAAGGAGATGGGCGTTCCGGAACCGGTCGTCGTCTGCGATTACTTAAGCGGAATGACGGATCAGTATGCGGTGCAGAAATACAAGGAACTCTTCGTACCGGCGGGCTGGCACGATTGACGGAAAGCGCGTCCAGAGATGTATTATTCAGACGATTTAATCGAAGAGGTGAGAGCGCGGAATCCGATCCAGGACGTGGTCGGGCAGTACGTGCATCTGACGAGAAAGGGCGGGAACTATTTCGGTCTCTGTCCTTTTCACAGTGAGAAAACGGGCTCGTTTTCGGTTTCTCCCTCCAAGCAGATCTATAAGTGTTTTGGCTGCAACGAGGGCGGCAATGTGATCTCGTTCATCATGAAGTACGAGGACGTGTCGTTCACGGAGGCCATGGAGATCCTGGCGAAACGGGCCGGCATCGAGCTGCCGAAACAGGAATTCACCTTAAAGCAGCGGGAAGAAGAGGACTTGAGGTCCGTGCTTCTCGAGATCCACAAAGAGGCGGCGGTTTACTATCATAAGATCCTGAGAAGCGAGACGGGCCAGCTCGGCTACCGCTATTTCCGGAACCGCGGTCTTACGAACGAGACCATGATCTCGTTCGGCCTCGGGTACACGGGACAGCATCCCGACGGACTCTATCAATTCCTGAAGGGAAAAGGCTATTCGGATGCGGTGCTGAAGGATTCCGGCCTCGTCACGATCACGGAAAAGGGCGGCCGGGACAAGTTCTGGAACCGGGTGATGTTCCCGATCATGGATCCCTCGCGGCGCGTCATCGGTTTCGGCGGGCGGGTCCTCGGCGCCGGGGAACCGAAATACTTAAACTCTCCGGAAACGCTGATCTTCGATAAGAGCCGGACGCTGTACGGTATGCACGCCGCCCGGAAATCGAAGGAAAAACAGCTCATCATCTGCGAAGGATACATGGACGTCATTGCCATGCACCAGGCAGGGTTCACGAATGCGGTGGCGGCCCTCGGCACGGCGTTCACGGAACGGCATGCCCTCGTGCTCCGCCGGTTTAACGTGAAGGACGTGATCCTCTGCTTCGATTCGGACGGCGCCGGAAGAAAGGCCATCCTCCGCGCGATCCCGATCCTTAGGTCGGAAGGCATCCGCATGAAGGTGCTGTCGATGGATCCGTACAAGGACCCGGACGAATTCATTAAGAATCTCGGTCAGGAAGAGTTTCAGAAGCGGATCGACACCGCCGAGAACGCCTTCCTCTTTGAGGTCCGGACGGAACGGGAAAAATACGATTTCAACGATCCCGAAGAAAAGGCAATGTTCTTCAACCGCGCCGCGAAAATGCTGACGGTGTTCCGGGACGAGATCGAACGGAATTCCTACGTCGAAGCGATTTCGAAGAAGTACGGGATCGACTACGGCACGCTGAAAAAACAGACGGAAAGCTACGGAAACCGCATGGAATTTGCGGAAAAGAAGCCGGAGACCGGCGAGATCCGGCCGCCGGAAAAACGTTCCGTTAAGGGCCGGGACGCCGGCGTTTATGAGGCGGAGAAACTGATCCTGACGGAACTTTCCGAGCATCCGGAACGTTTCGGGGAAACCAGGAAGATGCTTTCTCCGGAAGATTTCCGCGGCGAGATTGCCGGGAAAGTGGCGGGGCTTCTGTTCGCCGCGCTGGAAAAAGGCGACAGGAAGGTGACGCCCGCGGCGATCATGAATCATTTCCTGAACGACGAGCAGTACAATGAAGTCGCGTCGCTCTTTACGAGCGTCTATGTCGACTCCCTTTCTTCCGAAGAGCGAAACCGCGCGTTTTCCGAAGCGCTGAAAAAAGTGAAGCTTTCATCACTGGAGGCGGAGATCGAACAGACGACGGACGCGGTCAAACTGATGGAACTCATGAAAAAGAAGCAGGAGATCCGATGAAGGCGCCGTCCGAACGCATCATGACCATTTTCCGCATGGTTTCTCCGGGAACCGTCGCAGCGGACATCGGCACGGATCACGGCATGGTTCCGGTGCTTCTTTTGAAGAACGGAGTCGTCTCCCGTGCGGTCGCTTCCGACGTCAGAAAAGGACCGCTTCTTCGCGCGAAGAAACTCATTGAAGAAGAAGGATTGGAGGACCGGATCGACTGCCGGCTCGGCGACGGACTGCAGACGCTTTCGGAACGGGAGGCGGACCGCGTGATCATTGCCGGCGTGGGCGGCGGGCTCATCGTGCGGATCCTGGAGGAATCGGAAGCGATCGTCCGTTCGACGCCGGAGTTCGTGCTTTCTCCGCATTCGGACGTTCCGAAGGTCAGGGAGTATCTGTTCCGGAACGGGTTTTCCGTTGCGGACGAGGAAATGGTCCTGGAGGACGGGAAATACTATACCGTGATCCGTGCGGTCAGAGCCGGGAAGGGGAAAGAGAAAGATCCGGACGAGCAGTCCCTTTTGTTCGGCCCCGCATTGCTGAAAAAGAGAACGCCGGTCTTTCTTGGCTGGCTTTCCGCAGAAGAAAAGAAAACCCGGGAGATCCTGGAGAAATTGGAACGGTCGGCGCCGTCTTGCAGGACGGCGAAACTGAAGCAGGAAAAGAGACATCTTCTTGAGATGATCGGCACCGTTTTAGCAGACGGAAAGGCAGCAAAGGAGCGACAAATGAAAGAGAAAGCCAAAGTCCTGTTCACACGGGAGATCACCGCGGAAAACGTACTGCGCATGTATGAGGCACTCGGAAAGAAACTGACCGGAAAGATTGCCGTGAAAGTGCATTCCGGAGAGGACGGAAATCAGAACTTTCTGAAACCGGAATTCTGGAAACCGGTCGTGGATCACGTCGGAGGAACGGTCGTCGAGTGCAATACCGCCTACGGCGGAGCGAGGAACACGACGGCAAAGCATCTGAAACTGATCCGAAAACACGGCTGGAGCCGCGTCTTTTCCGTTGATTTAATGGATGCGGAAGGACCGGACATGGAACTTCCGATCCTCCGGCCGAAGAAACATCTGAAATCCGACATCGTCGGGAAAAACCTCCGGAATTACGATTCCATGCTGGTGCTCGCGCATTTCAAGGGACATCCCATGGGCGGCTTCGGCGGCGCGCTGAAGCAGCTTTCGATCGGCGTGGCTTCGACGGCCGGGAAAGTGAACATCCATTCCGCGGGAAAATACGTGAAGGCCGAGGAGCAGTCGGTCGTCTGGAATGACCTTCCGGCGCAGGATGCATTTCTGGAATCCATGGCGGAAGCGGCGTCCGCGGTCGTGGATCACTTCGCGGGCGAGATCGTCTACGTCAACGTCATGGCGAACATGTCCGTGGACTGCGACTGCTGCGCGGTGGCGGAAGATCCCTGTCTGAAGGACATCGGCATTCTGGCGTCCCTGGATCCCGTGGCCATTGACCGGGCGTGTCTCGATCTCGTGAAGGCGTCGAAGGACATAGGCCGGGAGCATTTCATGGAACGGGTGAATTCGAGAAACGGAGAGCACACCATTGATGTCGCGGAAGAGCTCGGGATCGGTACCACGAACTACGAGCTCGTCGAACTTAAGTTCTGAAACGGTTTCCGGCCCCGGACGAAGACCGATAAAAAAATAGGGCTTGTATTTTCGGAGGAGTATGGTATAATGGCCTTCAGTCGACGAAAGAAGGCCGACGTGGGAACATAGCTCAGCTGGGATGAGCGTTCGCCTCACACGCGAGAGGTCATGGGTTCGAGCCCCATTGTTCCCATTCATTACGGAGTACGGGGCGGTTGCGGATGCAGCGCCCCGTTTTTTTCAGGAAAGGAAAGGTCATGTCGCTTCTTGAAAAGCTTTCGGATCCCGCAGTCTGGGAAGGGTTTTACAGTTACAAGACCGGTCTTGCCTGTCCGAAGGCGTTTACAAAAGAATTGCGGGAGTTCATTGACGGGAAGCGTTATCTTCCGGTCAGTGAACGGCTCTTTGACGTACCTTCTTTTCCTCTACCCAGAAAAGCCGTCATCAGCAAGATGGGATCGACGAAGAAACGGACGGTCTACATCTATCCCGAACCGGAAAACACGGTGCTGAAGCTCCTGACCTATCTGCTCCTCAGGAAATACGACGTCATCTTTTCCGGAAATCTTTATTCTTTCCGGCCCGGCCGGTCGGCGAAGGACGCGATGCGGAAACTCATCAGAACTCCCGGCATTCGCGGACTGTACGCCTACAAGGTCGACATCAGCAATTACTTCAATTCCGTGGATCTTTCCCTGCTCCTGCCGGCACTGAAGGAGACGCTGTCCGGCGATCCCGAACTGTATCTTTTCCTTTCCGGGCTCCTTAAAGTGCCGCTTGTGCTGGAAGAAGGAAAGCCGGTCGAAGAGGAGAAGGGCATCATGGCGGGCACGCCGCTGTCCTCTTTCTACGCGAATCTGTTCCTGAAGGAAATGGACGAGTGGTTTGAAGAACGCCGCATCCCGTATGCCAGGTACTCTGACGACGTGATCGTTTTCGCTGATTCTCCGGAAAAAGCGGAGGAATACGCGGACGTGATCCGTTCGTTTCTTTCCGGACGGTGCCTCAGCGTCAATCCGGCGAAGGAAGAGTTTTTCACGCCGGAAACCGGGTTCACGTTCCTCGGGTTTTCCTACCGAAACGGCGCCGTTGACATTGCTCCGGCGACGATCCGGAAACTGAAGGACAAGATGCGGCGGAAGGCCAGGGCATTGGAACGCTGGAGAGACCGGAACGGACTTGAACGGGAGCGGGCGGCGAAGGCGTTCATCCGCGTCTTCAACCGGAAACTTATGGAGAGTTCACCGGACAATGATCTTTCCTGGAGCCGCTGGTTTTTCTCGGTCATCAACCGGACAGACAGTCTTCAGGTCATTGACCGGTACGCGGCGGACAACGTCAGGTTCCTTCTGACGGGAAAACGGACCAAGGGCCGGTTCAATGCGCGCTACACGGACCTGAAGGCGTTGGGATTTCAAAGCCTTGTGCACGCCTATTATGCGTTCGAAAAGGAAGAACGTGAAAAAACCTCCGGCCAAAACGCCGGAGGCAATGAACCGCAGGATCCTGGGAATCAGACGGGAAGCGCAGACAACGCGAAATAAAGTAACGGGATCGTGAGGGCGGAGAGGATCGTGGTGCCGAGCGTATAGATCACGGCGCCTTCCGTATCTCCCTGAAATGCATCCGCGAAAGAGGAGGCCAGTCCCGCGGTCGGCATCGAGAACGCGATGAAGAATGCGAGCACGGCGGCTTTTCCGGGAAGGAAGCCCGGGAAGTAGACCTTCGCAAGCAGAAGGATTCCGGTGATCAACACCGGGCAAAGCAATAACTTCAGTGCAGAAACGTAATAAGTTCTCTTGTTTTTCAGTAGCGTCCCGAAGCGGATGCTCGCGAGTTTGATCCCGACCACCGTCATTGACACCGGCGTTACGATGTTCGAGAAATGGCCGGAATAGGCGGAGATCTCAGGGACCAGCTTCGTTAGACCGGATAAGTTTACTGCGATCCCGAGCAGGAAGGCAATGAGAACGGGCTGGAGCAGCACCTTCTTCGGTTTGATCCGGGAAACGTCCCCGGAGACCAGATAGACGCCGAGCGTGTTCATGAGCACGTTCGTCAGCACGTTCAGAACGACGACCATCGTGAGGATCGGACCGTTTCCGAAAACGGCGATCGCAAGCGGAATGCCGAGGAAACCGTTGTTGGAAAACACGGCGGAAAAGCGGATCATTCCGCGTTTTTTTACGTCTTTTTCAAAGCGTGAAAGAGGCGCCGACAGGAAAAAGAAAAGAAACGTGAATGCCGTGCCGATGAGAAACACCGCGACAAGGGTGAGCGAGAATTCGCCCGTGAACTCGACCTTGTCCACCGTGCCCGTGAAGACGAGAAACGGAACTCCGACGTACATGAGGAGTTTCGAGAGGATCCCGGACTCGTTCTCCCTGAGGATCTTCGCTTTGGTAAGCAGGAACCCCGGCACCGCAAGCAGGATGAACAGGGCCACGTTTTTCAGCATGACGATGAGAGCGTCCATAAGTCAGCATTCCGGACCAAGCCCGGACATCTCAATCCTTTCCGAAAATGTATTCCGTGAAGGCTTCCAGCGCGTACCGCATGCCTTCTTCGTTTACGATGAACGTATTGCTGTGGGCCGGAGAGACCTGCCCCTCGGGTTCGCATTTGATCCCGTAGCGGAAGAGGAACCCCGGCGCCTTCGTAAGATACCAGCTGAAGTCTTCGGAACTCATGCGGGACGAAAGATCCAGGACCCTTGCGACCCCTTTTTCTTCCATGATCCTCCGGAACCGTCCGGCGAGTTCCGGGTCGTTGATGACCGCGTAACAGCTCTGTTCCGCCTCGACTTTCACCTTTCCGCCGTATCGGTTCGCGATCGCGTTCAGTTCGGATACGGCCTTGTCCCGGAACGTTTCCGCGGTCTCCTGGTCGAAGAAGCGGAAGGTCGCTTCCAGCCTGCAATGATCCGCAATGACGTTATGCGCCGTGCCGCCCTGAAACACGCCGACGTTCCAGACGTACTTTTTCTCGCCGAAGCATTCCTTCACGAGTGCAGCCAGCCTGTGGTATGCCTCGTCCGCCATCCGGATCGCGTCGATCCCGAGTTCAGGTGCGGCCGCCGCGTGTGAAGTACGCCCGATGAACTCGATTTTGAACGGCATGCAGGCGGCCATGTAGTCGCCGGTCGCGATCCCGAGATCGCCGGGATCCATGAACGGTTCGCAATGCGTGCAGATGACCTCGTCCACGCCGTCCATGACGCCGCCTTTCACCATCGCTTCCGCGCCGCTTTCCGCACATTCCTCAGAGGGTTGGAAAAAGAGCCGAACGTTGCAGGGAAGTTCGCTTTCCCGTTCCTTTAAGATCTTCGCGAGGCCGAGCAGGATCGCCGTATGCGTGTCGTGTCCGCAGGCGTGCATCCTCCCGGGAATCTCGGACTTGAACGGCAGGTCGACCTTTTCCTCGACCGGCAATGCATCCATGTCCGCACGGACGGCGATCGTCCGCTTGTCAGGATCGTTTCCGAAGTATGCCACGACGCTCGACGGTGCAAAGTCGGTGGAATAGGTAACGCCGGTCCGCTCAAGTTCCGAGCAGACGAGTGCCGTCGTCACAGGCAGATCGAAACCGATCTCCGGATGCCTATGGATCCGGCGGCGTATGTCCGTAACGTATTGAAACAGGGAATCAGAAATCATGATCGATCCTCCGATATGAAATCATTGCTGTCATCATAGCATAAAAGAGGAACGGCGGGCAATGTTTTTTTTTGTCCCGACGAAACGCCGGCTTCCGCGGTTGATAATCACCGCCGGAAATGATATGATAATAGAAATAGGATCCTGACGGGAAAGGAGGGCGCGCGGTGAAAAAGAACATTCTGTTTTTAGTGATCCTGATCGCGGTCGTGATCGCCGCGCTGGTCTTCGGCGTCCGGATCCAGTCTGTTGAGGACTATTACCTCGAACATCTCGAGGACGTGCAGCCGGACAGCCGGACGGTGACGATGTCGATCCGCTGCGATACGGCGCTTGAAAACAGGGAGAAATTGGATCCGGCGCTTCAGACGGAGAAATTCCTGCCGAAGGACGGAATCGTCCTGAAAACGACCGAATACGTGCTGAGAGAGGGCGATTCGGTGTTCAGTCTCCTGGAACGGGCCGCCAAACACGAAAAGATCCAGTTCGAATTCAAGGGGACCGGAAAGAACGGCGGCACGGCCTACGTCGAAGGGATATCGTACCTCTACGAGTTTTCCTGCGGGCCTTTGTCCGGCTGGATGTACCGCGTGAACGGGAAATTCCCGGGCGTCGGCTGCTCGGAATACTTCCCGGAGGACGGGGACGTCATTGAGTGGGTATATTCCTGTGATTTAGGCCATGACGTCGGCGACGACTGGCAGGGCGAGTGAGGAGGGAATGCGTGAGACGGTTTGATGAATATCATCCGGCAGTATTGCTTGCATATTATGTATCCGTGCTTCTCTTTTCGATGTTCACGGTGCATCCCCTCGTGATCCTTTTCTCGTTTACCGGGGCCGTATCCTATCTCTTTGCCATTGACCGGAAGCGCCGCGTTCTGAAGGATCTCTGGTTTTATCTTTTCCTGTTTCTTCTCATCGCGGCGGCGAACCCGCTGGTCTCACACAACGGCGTCACCCCGCTGTTCTTCTTAAACGGTCAGGCGGTCACGCTGGAATCCCTGCTTTACGGCGTGGTTCTGGCGTTCATGCTTTCGGCCGTGCTTGCCTGGTTCGGCTCCTTCAACCGCGTCGTGACGAGTGAGAAGATCCTGTTCCTGCTCGGCAAGGTCTCGCCGAAACTTTCCATAGTCCTTTCCTCGGCCCTCCGGTTCCTTCCGCTGCTTCGAAGAAAGGCGGGCGAGATCCGTTCGGCGGGAAAGGCCGTGGGACTCTATGCTTCGGAAAGCTGGTGGGGGCGCGTCCGGAGCGGTCTTTCCGCCGTTTCCGCGCTCGTGACGTGGTCATTGGAACAGGCCGTAGAAACGGGCGTTTCGATGAAGGCGCGGGGCTTCCGTCTGAAAGGGAGGACGCATTTTTCCGCGTTCCGCTTTTCCGGGAAGGACCTCGCCGTTCTGATTTTCATTCTGGCGGCCGACGCCATCGTGTTCACGGCGCTCGGAACCGGCAGTTTACAATTCGCATTTTACCCGAGGATCGCTCTGGAAGCGCCGGGAGTGCTCGCCGTGATCTCTCTTGCGGCGCTCCTCCTTTTGTTCCTGCTTCCCGCGGTCCTCGAGATCGGAGAAAACATCAAGTGGCGATATTACAGACGAAAAATCTGACGTTCCGGTATCCGGAAGAAAAAGAAAACGCGTTGTCCGGGGTGACGCTTACAGTGGAACCCGGAGAATTCGTCGTGATCGCCGGGGCGTCCGGCTCCGGGAAAACGACGTTACTGCGGCTTTTGAAGCGTGAGATCGCGCCCTACGGGAAAAAGACCGGCGACGTGCTGTTCGACGGGATCCCTCAGGAGGAGATGGAGGAGCGGGACTCCGTTTCCGGGATCGGGTTCGTGTTCCAGAATCCGGAGAGCCAGATCGTCGCGGACCGTGTCATGCATGAACTCGCGTTCGGCATGGAGAGCCTCGGCCTGTCCAACGGAGAAATGGGGCGGCGGATCGCGGAGATCACGGGATATTTCGGGATCGGCGACCTCGTTCGCAGAGAAGTGCACGACCTTTCGGGCGGAGAAAAGCAGATGCTGAACCTGGCGTCCGTTCTGGTCATGCGCCCGAAACTGTTGCTTCTCGACGAGCCGACGGCCCAGCTCGATCCGATCGCCGCCTCGAATTTCCTTTCCACGCTGAAAAAACTGAACTTGGAGACGGGAATCACGGTGATCCTTACGGAGCACCGGCTGGAAGAGGCATTGCCGATCGCTGACCGGCTCGTTCTCATGGACCAAGGTCATGCGGTCTTCGATGGGCGCCCCGAAGAAGCCGCGCGGTTCTTTGAAACGGCGCCCGACCATCCGATGAAGGACGGTCTTCCGACCGCGATGCGGCTCTTCGGCAATGACGCGGCGATGGAGGGGCTTCCCTGCCCGCTTTCGGTCAGGGACGGCAGGGCGTTTCTTCGGGAACGGTACGGCAATGAAGTGAGGAGCCTCGTAAAAGACGCCGGCGAAGAAGAAAAGACCCCGGAAAAAACGGCGGGGAAAGAAGAAACGGCGGCAGTGGAGCTCGACCGCGTCTGGTTCCGGTACGAGAAAGAATCGAGAGACGTTCTTCGAGAGGCGTCTCTGAAGATACGGAAAGGCGAGCATTTCGCGATCCTCGGCGGAAACGGCGAAGGGAAGAGCACCGCGCTTCGGATCATTTCCGGGCTCGTAAAGCCGTACCGCGGCAGCGCGCGTCTCTTCGGCCGGAAAACGACGGAATTAAAAGGGCCGGAACTCTACGGGAAGATCCTCGCGATGCTGCCGCAGGATCCGAAAACCGTGTTCCTGAAAAAAACGCTGAAAGACGACCTTACGGACGTCCTATTGAAAAACGGGGAAAGCAAGGAAAAAGCCGGGGAAAAGGTGCGGTCGGTCGCGGAAGAGCTCGGCCTTGCGAGTCTCTTTGACCGGCATCCCTACGACCTCAGCGGAGGAGAGCAGGAGAAAGCGGCCCTCGCGAAGGCGTTGCTTAAGGACCCGGAGATCCTTCTGCTCGACGAGCCGACGAAGGGGCTCGACGCGGCGTTCAAGAAAGAACTATCCGGAATGATCCGGAAACTGACTTCGAACGGCGTTACGGTCGTTACGGTAACGCACGACGTGGAATTCGCCGCAGTCTCCGCCGACCGTCTGACGTTCCTCTTTGACGGCGGGTTCCGGGAAGGCGCGGCTCCGGAAACGTTCTTCTCCGAAAACGTCTTCTATACGACGGCGGCGAGCCGGATCTCGCGGGATCATTACGACCGTGCGGTCACGGTGGAAAGCGTCGAAAGACTCATGGAACTCAACGAAAGAAAGCGGGCGGAATGAAAGAAAAGGCGCGGAAAATCAAAAATCCGGTCACGTTTTTCCTGTTCATCGTCGCCATACCGGCGGTGATCGTCTGCGGCGTCGTTTTTTTCAGGGAGAAGCATTATGCCTTTTCCTCGGCAGCCGTGGCGATCCTCTCGTGCATCCCTTTGTTTTACACGTTTGAACGAAAGGAGAGCAAGGCGGGGGAACTCATCGTCCTCGCGGTCCTCGTCGCGATCTCTGCGCTCGGACGGTTCCTGTTCGCATGGCTCCCAAGCTTCAAACCCGTGGCGGCCATCGTCGTCATCGTCGGGATCTGTCTCGGGAAGGAGGCCGGCTTCGTCGTCGGCGCCCTGTCCGCCGTGGTCTCGAATTTCTTTTTCGGGCAGGGCCCGTGGACGCCGTTCCAGATGTTTGCCTGGGGCTTCATCGGATTCCTTGCCGGCCTTCTTTCCGGAGTTTTAAAGAAAAACAGGATCTTTGCGGCATTGTTCGGCGCCGTCGCCGGCGTGCTTTATTCGGTCCTCATGGACGTCTGGACCGTGGTCTGGGCGGACGGAACGTTCAATCTGAACCGTTATTTCCTCGCCCTTTCGACTTCCCTTCCGGTCATGATCCAATACGTGGTCTCAAACGTGATCTTTCTGCTCCTTTTGTCCAAGCCTCTCAGCGACGTACTGGAGCGGATCCGGAAGAAATACGGGCTTTTCGTGACGGAAGAAGCGGAAACAGAAGAGGAGGGGGAAGCATGAAACGGAAAGGGTTTGAATTGGTTTTGGCAGTGCTTCTGTCGCTTTCTGTCCTCTCTTCCTGCAAAGGGGGTCCGGAAACGATAGAGTCGGTCCGGAACAGTACCGGGGACCTTCTTCAGTCCGGACAACTGAAGGAAGTCACGGCGGCCGGCAATGAATGGGTCTTTCTCGGCCTCACGCTTTCGGGACGCACTTCGGAAAAAGAGAAGAAAGCCTATCTCGAATCTGTCGAGGCATACGTTCAGAGTAAGGGTCAAAACCGCCTGAACGACAATAAATCCACGGAAAACTCCAGAGTGATCCTCGGGATCGTTGCGGCAGGCGGCGATCCGGAAAACATCGGCTCTCAGAATCTCGTCGAGGGTCTGAAGGACATTGGCTACGTACGGCAGCAGGGAAACAACGGCCCGATCTGGGCGCTCATTGCCGTGGATGCGGCGGGACTTTCAAGAGATGATCCGTTCCGTGAGGAACTCATCAAAAGCATCGTCGAAGCGCAGCAGGATAACGGCGGGTACTCGATGATGAACGGAGAACCGGACACCGACCTCACCGCGATGGCGATCCAGGCGCTTTCGCCGTATGAAGCGAGGGAAGACGTCCGGCAATGCATTGACCGGGCCGTCAGACATCTTTCAGAGCGGCAAAAGGAAGACGGAACGTTTGAAGGATACGGGTTCCGGACGGCTGAGTCGGTGTCGCAGGTGATCCTTGCGCTGACGTCGCTCGGGATCCGGCCGGAAACCGACGAGCGCTTCATCAAGAACGGGATCACGCTTGTCGACGCGCTGACGTCGTTCAGGAAAGACAAGGGATTCCGGCATCTGTTGAAAGACGAAAAAGTGAACGACATAGCCACGGAACAGGCCTACCTCGCCCTCATTGCCTTGAAACAGGCGGAAGAAGGCGGGGCGTTCCGGTATTTCAAGTAAGGAATTCAGGATAAAAGCTTTTTCCGGACGGCGGCCGGTACGAGCCTTCCGCCCGTTGCCCAGACGACGTGCGCTGCCCGGTCCGTGAGGTTTGTTAAGCCGTGCCGCGTAAGATATGCCTGCACTTCCCCGGACTGAAAACTGCTGACGCACCGGAACCCTGCCGCCGCGCTCGGCTCGATGAAAAGGCCCTCCGAGGTGAACAGCACCTTGATGAATTCAAGCAGGCGTTCGTCCTTCACGGTCATTTCCCCCGAAACGAGCGGGGCAATGAGTTTCCCGACGAAGCCCGAAGGACGGGAGACCGCAAGTCCGTCTGCTTCCGTGACGCCGGAAAGACCGAGGTCCTGCACGGAAACGTCGTGGTGGAGTCCGGTCGAGAGGCCCGCCAGCATGGCCGGCGCCATCGTCGGTTCCGCGAAAAAGACGTGGACATGGTCCCCGAAGACGTGCTTTAAGCCGAACGTCAGTCCGCCCGGAGCGCCGCCGACGCCGCAGGGAACGTAAACGAAGAGCGGATGCGTTTCGTCGGTGAGGATCCCTTCCCCGGTCAGCTGTTTCCGAAGCCGCTCGGCGGCCGTCGCATATCCTAAGAAAAGATCTTTCGAGTTTTCATCGTCGACAAAGTACGCGGCGGGATCTCCGGCCGCCAGTTTTCTCCCTTCCGCGACGGCTTTTCCGTAATCTCCGTCATATTCGATGACCTGCACGCCGTGAGCGCGGAGCAGGTCTTTTTTCCACTGTTTCGCGTCGGAAGACATGTGCACGATGGCCCGGAATCCGAGCGCAGCACTCATGATGCCGATGGAAAGGCCGAGATTACCGGTGGAGCCGACCTGTACGTTGTGCCGGGAGAAAAACGAACGCGCCTTTTCGGAAGCAAGCTTCCGGTAATCGTCTTCCGGGCCGGAAAGAAGACCGGAATCGAAGGCAAGCGTTTCCGCGTGCTTCAGGACTTCGTAAATGCCGCCGCGCGCCTTGACGGAGCCTGCGATCGGCAGGTCATTGTCGCATTTTAAGAAGAGGCGGGAACCGTCGTCCGGACCGCCCTCCCGGGCAAGAACCCGCTTCATTCCGGGGATCTCTTTCAGGTCGGATTCAATGAGTCCGCTCCGGTCCTCCGTCTCCGGAAACAGCGTCCGGATGAGGGGCGCGAAGCGAAGAAGCCGTTCGGAAGCGTCCCGGATCTCGGCTTCACCGAGTCCCAGGCGATCCCTGACGGACGAAAACGGCTGCCAGCCGGGATTGATCCAGACGGCTTCCCGTCCGCTTATGAGGTCCTGAAAGAAAGGGGACTCCTTGGCGAGATGATCTTTCAGCACGGATGTATTCAGATTTTTCGAATCGTCGGACATACGGCGCTCCTTTCACGGTTCTTTCCGCATTATAGCATGAAAACCGCCGATCGATGCAACTCTTTTTTTGCGCGACCCGAAAACGCGAAAGTAGTTTATATTTTCTCCAACCTATGTTATAATAACAACGTTTATGGATAATCAGGGCAATGTTCCGGAAAAACAGCCGGAAAATGGACAATTGAATGAAGCGCTGACAGAGAAACTGAAACAGGACGGGGAAAAGCCGAAGCCGTTGAAGGAACTGCTGAACGCACACCGCGTCGCGAAGATCGTCAGGAAAATCTACGGACCTCTCGAGGAGGAACTGGCACGCTCGATCCGGGAGTTTTTCCTGAAACAGCGGGGCATCGGCGTGCACGAGATCCATACGGTGTTCAGCGGCAGAGCCAAGGTCTCTTCCGACATCCTGTCCACGCATAATTACGAGCAGTTTTTCGATCTGTTCAAGGACCCCGCTTCCGGGAGAAGAGGATACTATTTCACGGAGCGGAAGATCATTGACATGACGAAGATCCGCGATCTGAAGGACCTCGTCTGCTCCGCCGTGCTGGAGAAGGCGGCAGACGTCAGGGAAGAGATCCGGAAAGGGCGGTTCACCGAAAAAGCGGCGAAGACCATGATCTGGACGAGGCCGGCGGCGCCCGAGGCGAGAAAACGTCTCATCCGTGGGATGAACGAGTACTTCACAGAAAATTCCGTGAAGAAACTGCTCCGGGAAAACCGCAATTTCCGCCGTCTCATGAAGGAGATCGAAGAACTGGAAAGCATCCGGGAACGGTTCCAGACGGCAATGATCGAAACGATCCCGGACGATCCCGTCGACCTCTACCCGATGGCGCGGAAGATGAAGCGCCACTTCATTCTTCATCTCGGTCCGACGAACTCCGGAAAGACCTACGACGCGATGCAGGCACTCCGGAAAGCGGGCAGCGGCGTGTATCTCGCTCCCTTGCGTCTTCTTGCGTTTGAGCAGTATGAGACGATGAACGCAGACGGCTATCCCTGTTCGATGCTGACCGGCGAAGAGCGGATCGACGAGCCGGGCGCGAAGTTTCAGGCCTCCACGATCGAAATGGCGGACATGAAGCGCGAATACGAAATGGCCGTCATCGACGAAGGACAGATGGTCTCGGACGAGAGCCGCGGCGGTTCCTGGACGGCTGCGATCCTCGGCCTGTTGGCGGAGAACATTGCGATCTGCGCCGCGGAGGACGCGGAAGACCTGCTCATCAAGCTGATCGAATCCTGTCACGATACCTACGAGATCGTGCGGCATTACCGCCGGACGCCGCTCGTCATTGACAAGCGGAGATTTGAATTTCCGAAGGACCTGGAGGCAGGCGACGCGGTCATCGTTTTTTCCCGTGCGAACGTGCACGCGGTGGCGGCGGAGATCCGAAGGTCGTTAAAAGAAGACGCGAGCGTGATCTACGGGGCATTGCCCTACGACGTGCGGCACGAGGAAGCGAGAAAATTCGCTTCCGGAGAGACGAAGATCGCCGTGGCGACGGATGCGATCGGCATGGGATTGAACCTCCCGGTGAAACGGATCGTCTTTCTCGAGGGTACGAAATTCGACGGTCACGTCCGGCGACCGCTGACGCCGCCCGAGGTCAAGCAGATCGCGGGAAGAGCGGGCCGGTTCGGCATCTACGACAAGGGCTACGTGACGGCGGAGCAGGAAGTCCGCGACATCGTGATCGACGGGATGTACCGCGATAACGCGCCGCTTGAAAAGGCCGTCTTAAGTTTCCCGGAATCCCTGCTCGGCATTGACGTGCCGCTGTCCAAGGCCATGGAACGCTGGGTCGAATGGGAGATCGGCGGGTTCTACGAGAAAGAGGAGATCGAGGAAGAACTGAAACTCGTGACGATGATCGAGGAACCGGGCGCGGACAAGAAACTGCTGTACGATCTCGCGACGATCCCCTTCGACACGGATCACCTCCGGGCGCTCGACATCTGGCACGACATGGCGCGCTGCGAACTCGAGGGGATCGGCTACGATACGGACGACGAACTTGAGTCGATCCGGTCGACCTACCGGGAGGCGGACATGAGCGAGGCGGAGGAAGCCTACAAGGTCTGCGACCTGCTCTATTACTACAACGAGAAATTCGGCAATGAATCGAAAAACCCGGAGATACTGGAAGTCAAGAAGGAGATCTCGGGGAAGATCATAGAGTTGTTGGACAGCCATGAACTGCAGGAGAGGACCTGTAAGATCTGCGGGCGCCTCTTAAAGTGGAACCATCCGTACTCCGTCTGCGAGCGCTGCTTCAGGAACGGAAGACAGTACCGGGACGTCCATTACCGGAGTTCCGGTCACAAGCGGTACGGCAGAAAATGACGCGGTGATTCTCCGGCTGACAGGAGAACCGTAAACGAAGGGAGAACAGTATGTGTGGAATCGTCGGTTATTCCGGAAAACAGGAAGCGGCTCCGATCCTTTTGGAAGGGCTGAAGAAACTGGAGTATCGCGGCTATGATTCGGCCGGCGTGGCCGTCATCGGCGCGGACCGGATCCGGATCGAGAAGGTGGGCGGAAGAATTGCCCTGCTCGATGAAAAGACGGAAGGCGGAAAAAAACTTCCGGGAACGGTCGGCATCGGTCATACGCGCTGGGCGACGCACGGCGCGCCGACGGACATGAATGCGCACCCGCATCTGTCCAACGACGGGCGGTTCGCGATCGTGCACAACGGCATTATTGAGAATTATGCTTCGATCCGGGAGGAACTGCTCCGGGACGGCTATAAGTTCGAGAGCGAGACGGACACGGAAGTCATCGTGCATCTTCTGGAAAAGTATTATGACGGCGACATGAAGAACACGCTGAGAAGCGTGGCGTCCAAACTGTCGGGATCCTATGCGCTCGGCATCCTTTGTTCGGAGTATCCGGACCGGGTGTTCGCAGTCCGCGAGTCCTCGCCGCTCATCATCGGCATCGGCGTCGGCGAGAACTTCTTCGCGTCCGACGTGACGGCGCTCGTCCAGCACACGAAGAACGTGATCTATCTGGAAGACGGAGAGTTTGCGGTCATCAGTCCCGCAAACATTGAAGTCTTTGATTATGCGGGAAGAACGGTCGAAAAGCCGGTGAGCCGGATCACCTGGTCCGTCAAGGCGGCGGAAAAAGGCGGCTATCCGCATTTCATGCTGAAGGAGATCCACGAGGAGCCCGGCGCCGTGAAGGCGACGATCGCGCCCCGGATCCGTGACGGAGAAGTCGTGCTCGACGACCTGCCGTTTTCCGAAGAATACCTGCAGTCCGTGGATCAGATCACGATCACGGCCTGCGGTTCCGCTTACCACGCCGGTCTGGTCGGCCGGCTCGCGATCGAGAAAATGGCCGGGATCCCGGTGCGCGTCGAACTTGCGAGCGAACTTCGGTACAGCGATCCGATCATCAATGAAAAGACGCTCGTCATCGTGATCTCCCAGTCCGGCGAAACTGCCGATACGATCGCGGCGGAACGGGAGTGCAAGGCGCTCGGCGCGAAGGTGCTCGGGATCGTCAACGTGGTTGGCAGCACCGTGGCAAAACTCGCGGATTACGTCCTGTATACCTGGGCGGGTCCGGAGATCGCCGTCGCGACGACGAAAGGGTACACCACGCAGCTTGCGGCGCTGTATCTGGTGGCGCTCTTCCTCGGGAAACAGAGAAAGCGCCTTCCGGAAGAAGAGTACCGGGAATACATTGACGAGATCGACCGCCTTCCGAAGCTCATGCAGGACACGATCGACATGAATTACGCCTTGCCGGATCTCGCGGCCCAGATCTACGAAAAGCCTGCGGTCTTTTACATCGGACGGAACACGGATTATGCCGTTTCGCTCGAAGGCGCGCTGAAACTGAAGGAGATCTCGTACATTCACGCGGAAGCCTATGCGGCGGGCGAACTGAAGCACGGAACGATCGCGCTCATCGACGTCGGCACGCCGGTCGTGGCGCTTTGCTGCAATGAGGCGCTGCTCGAGAAGACCATGAGCAACGTCATTGAGGTCAAGGCCCGCGGCGCGAAGGTGATCTCCGTGACGTTCCGGGACGAGGACGAGGTCATTGCCCAGTCGGATGAGTGCATCCTGGTCCCGAGAACGAAGACTTTGTTCGCACCGATCTTAGAGATCCTGCCGCTTCAGATGCTGGCCTACTATACGGCCGACAAGAAGGGCTGCGACATCGACAAACCGAAAAACCTCGCGAAATCCGTTACCGTGGAATAAACACGGCACGAGGGGGCAAAGAATACAAAAAAGATCCGTGTCCGTTCTCCGGGCACGGATCTTTTTGCAGTATGGTTTTGCTTTATTCGTGGCAGCCGCGTTTTCTCAGGGACTCGAGGACGACGTCGGAGTCGTTCGTCGTGATCAGGGTCGCGCCGCGTTCGATCGCAAGTTCGACGCCTTCGTCCGTGTGGATCGCGGCGCCCGCCCAGGTCTCGATCCCGTAACGGGAGCGCATTTCTTCGAAATCCCGTACCGAAGCAATGTTGAACTTTTCCTTGAACGTCTGGAACATGCAGACGCAGTATCCGTAGAGTTCGTAGGGGTCGTACTGGAACTTGCCCATGTAATTGATCGGGAAATAGAGGTGCTGGCGGTACTTCTTTCCGTACTTATCGAAGATGTATTTGTGGAGCTCGCCATTGAACGTGTTCACGACGATCCGGTCCGTTAGGCCGTGCGCATCCACCGCGGCAAGCATGCGGTCACAGACTTCGTGGGAAATCTCCACATTGCCCGGCTCCGGATATTCCTTGAGTTCCAGATCGAAAGTCATCTTCGGCAACGTGTCCGCGAACGCCATGAATTCGTCAAACGTCGGGATCACGTAGCCCTGACCTTCCATGCCGTTGATCTTTCCTGCATCCAGCTTTCTCAATTCTTCAAGCGTGAAATCGTGCACGAGGCCGGTGCCGTTCGTCGTCCGGTCCACGGTCTTGTCGTGGATCAGGACGAGCTCGCCGTCCTTCGTGATGCGGATGTCGGTTTCGATCTGATCGACGCCGAGTTTCGCCGCTTCTTCGAACGCCCGCATCGTGTTTTCCGGATAGGGCGTCGACCAGCCGCGGTGCGCGGCGACCTTGATCTTATTCGGATTGCCTTCCCATAAATCCATAATATTTTCTCCTTTTTTAAATCGGCGGTTTTTCCGTAAAACCGCCGATCACTGTTAGGTGTTTGATTCCGCCGTTAATCGTCGTTTCCGAGGGCTTCAAGCCCCTTCACGTTCTCGACTTTATGGCTCTTGATGTTCTTCACGAGGAAGAGGAAGACGAGAGCGCTCGCGACCGTCATGAACATGGCGTAGAGCGGAAGAATGTTCCAGGCAAGCGTCGCATTGAAAATGAGACCGAGCAGGATCGGGGTGATCGTTTGCGCCGACATACTGGCCGCATAGTAGTATCCGGTGAATTGTCCGATCTTTTTCGAAGAGCAGAGTTCTACGACCATCGGGAAGGAGCAGTTGTGCACGAGCGCCATGCCGAAGCCTCTCGCGATCGCCACGACGTAAAGGATCGCCGGGAAGGTGAACTCGCCGTGCTCTGCTTTCGGGGCGATGATCCCGGTCGGCCGGGCCAGCAGGAACATGAGAATGTAGCCGAGGACCGTGAGGATCAGACCGGAAGTGACGGTCCATTTCCGCCCGATCTTGTCGGCAATGATGCCGGCGATCGCGAAACCGCCGACGGACGCCACGCCGCCGATGATCGTCATGAGACTCGTCGAGGACGAGGCGGCGTTCAGGTAATAGATGACGTAGTTTCCGATGTAAGTGCCGATCGCATTGTCAGCCATGAACCAGAGGAACTCCGCGCCGAGGATCGCGAACAGCATGCGCTTGTTCGCCTGGGACATCGGCTTGTCGTCGTCGACCGGCGTCTCGATCGCGGCGAGTTTCTCGCCTTCCTCCATGTCTTCCTTCAGTTCTTCGGCAAGTTTCTTTTCCTTGATGGTCAGGAAAAGAACGAGCGCCGAGACGATCATCAGGAGCGAAGCGATGAGGAACGGGATCTCAATGGTCCAGATCGAACGCTCGCTGTCCGGAGCGTTGATGTACTTCGAGAGGACGAGCACGAGACCGAGCACGGTCGCGCAGGCGCCGCCGAAATAGCCCATGATGTTGATGATGCCGTTCGCCTTGGCCCGGAGCGGCTTCGGCGTGATGTCGGGCATCAGCGAGACCGCCGGATTCCGGTACATCATCATGAACATCAGGACGATCGCCATCATGATGACCATGCCGACCACGTTGTTGTAGTGGAAGAAGAGCGGAATGAACGGGAACGCGATCGCGGAGACCACGGTTCCGACCAGAATGAAGGGCATCCGCTTGCCGATCGGCGTTTTCGTCTTATCCGAAAGGCGTCCGAAGATCGGAAGCAGGATCAGCGCCGCGAGATTATCGAGCGCCATGATGATGCCGACGAGCCATTGCACGTTCAGGATCTTTTCGGGATCGCCGCTTTTGAGTTCCGCGGATGAGATGCCGTACATCCTTCTCGCAAAGATGTCCGTTAAGAAGGTCGGGCACCAGGTGTCGTAGACCTGCCACAGGAGCAGGATGCCGAAAAAGGCGAACCCGATGAGCGCGGTCCGCTTGAGGTTAAGTTTCAACGATTTCTTGATTTCCATGGAATACCCCCGTGAGAAATGTTCATGATCTTATTATAATCAGTAAAAATCGGAAAAACAAGTAGCGAAATTTCTTTACAAAAAGTGCATAGTGTCGGCAATGGGGGAAAATACGGGTGAAATGAGGAATTAGCTTGTTTCACCCGTACAATCGTGACCGGCACTGACGAAAAGTACGGGTGAAATGAGGAACAAGCATGTTTTACCCGTACAATCGTGGACGGTACCGACGAAAAGTACGGGCGAAATGAGGAATAAGCTGGTTTTACCCGTACAGTAGCGGCTGGCACTGGCGAAAAGTACGGGCAAAATGAGGAGCAAGCTCGTTTCGCCCGTACAGAGTATGTTTTCCGGAAAAAGAGAATCGTCCGAAACACATCAATCCACCAGGTATTCCTTGATTTTCTTTCTTACAATACCGATGTCCAAGGGACAATCTTTGCTCTCAAAAGTCATGATCAGGTTTTCGCCCGGGGTGATTCCGTTGTGCTCGTACAGGTACAGTTTGGATGCCATTTTTGAGGTATAATTGAAGTCATCCGTCATGCCGAAATGTTCCCAGTAAAACACTTTGCGGGAAACTGAATTCAGAATTGTGAAGTCCGGATAGAGAACCACACCGCTCTTGAATTGCAGGGGAAGTTCATAAAAATATGGGATTTTATGACGATTCAAAAGGTTGGCAATGATGAGTTCCGATTTGGATCGTACATTTTCTCCTCGGTCGGTCATAAACTGGTCTGGAAGCGGATGTGAATTCTGAAAATTCGCATATAATGCAGTGGCTTTCAATTCCCATTCGGCAACAAATTGCCCGCGCGTTGTGATCCGGGGATCCAGCAAAACCCGTTTTGATTCAGGCAATGATTCATAAATCTCCAGCAAGGTTTCCATGGAGCAGCAGGGGAGAAGGCGTTGCAGCGAACCCTTTATTTTCTTGCATTTTTCGAGCAATTTTCGATCGTAATCCCGCTGGAGGATTTGTTTGGCCGGCTCCCTGTCGCATTTGGGAAGGTAATGCTTCTTTCCCTCATTTACCAGATAGTATTGAAAAGTGGAACGGGAAACAGAGGTCTGGATGCGGCCGGGCGGGGCATTTTTCAGTGCACGGTCCAACTGCTTGATCAATGTCTCTAATCCGTCATATAGAGAGGTCAATTCTTTGAAGAGGTCTTTCGGCATAGGGATCCTTTCGGGCGGTAAGAGTAGATAAGATTGCGTGGCCTTAAAATATCATATGACAGGGAAAAAGGGAATAGTTCACGGAAAGAAAAAGCAGGAAAAAAAGGCGGATAAACTGAAAATGTGAGCAAACTGCATGTAAAAAGTGGAAAACATAAACAATACGTCCGCGTTTTTTTGATTCAGCTCTTTTTCGCCCGTACAGTAGCGGCTGGCAATGACGAAAAATACGGGCGAAATGAGGAATCAGCTAGTTTTACCCGTACATTAGGGATCGGCACTGGCGAAAAATACGGGCAGAACGAGAAATCAGCTAGTTTTACCCGTACAATAGTGGTTGGCACTGGCGAAAAGTACGGGCGAAATGGGAAATTAGTTTGTTTCGCCCGCACGTTTTCGGAAGTGATCCCGTCTTCATGCGAGAGAGGCGGGCGAGCCCGGATGACTTTTCACTTTTTCGTAAAAGTTCCTTGACAATTTCGTAATAAAAGAGTACAATCAACTCTGTATGATTTTATATTGTACAATGAAAATTTAATAAGGAGGTACTCCTGTGGACACTATCCTCATTATCACGATAGTGATCGCAGTAGTGGTTGCGGCAGCGATGTCCGTCATTATGTTCTTCGCCGGTTCTTCTCATCAGAAGAAAGTGTACGAGGAAAAGGTGGGCGGCGCGGAGCAGAAGTCGAGAGAGATCATCGACGAGGCGATCAAGACTGCGGAAAGCAAGAAGCGGGAGGCTCTCTTGGAAGTTAAGGAAGAATCTCTGCGTTCGAAAAACGAGCTGGATAAGGAAATCAAGGAACGTCGTAATGAAATTACGAAGTCCGAGCGGCGGATCACGAACAAGGAGGAGTCTCTGGACCGGAAGCTGGATGCTCTGGAAAAGAGAGAACACTCCCTGACACAGAAAGAGGAGAGTCTGAAAGAGAAGCATGAGGCGCTGGACGCCAAACATGCGGAAATCACCGCGGAGCTGGAACGGGTCTCAGGATTGACTTCCGAACAAGCAAAAGAACACTTGCTGAAAACTGTTGAGGAAGATGTGAAAAAGGACGCGGCGAAACTGGTGAAGGAACTGGAACAGGAAGCCAGGGACGAAGCGTCGAAGCGCGCAAAAGAGATCGTGGTGTCCGCCATTCAGCGATGCGCCGCCGATCACGTTTCCGAGAATACCATTACCGTGGTGCAGATCCCCTCGGATGAAATGAAGGGAAGGATCATCGGCCGCGAGGGAAGAAATATTCGTACACTGGAAACGGCTACGGGTGTGGAACTCATCATTGACGATACTCCGGATGCGGTGGTGTTATCCGCCTTCGATCCGGTACGCCGGGAGATCGCCCGCGTAGCGCTGGAAAAACTCATCGTGGACGGACGGATCCATCCGGCCAGAATCGAAGAGATGGTCGAAAAAGCGAAGAAGGAAGTGGACACGAAGATCCGGGAAGCCGGCGAAGAAGCGCTGCAGGAAGTCGGCGTGCACGGCATCCATCCGGAACTCGTGAAGCTCCTCGGCCGCATGCGGTACCGTACGAGTTACGGTCAGAACGCACTCCGTCATTCCATTGAAGTGGCACACCTTTCGGGGCTGATGGCCGCGGAACTCGGACTTGACGTCCGGATGGCGAAGCGTGCGGGTCTGCTGCATGATATCGGTAAAGCGGTAGACCACGAGATGGAAGGCACTCATGTCCAGTTGGGCGCCGACCTATGTAAGAAGTATAAGGAATCTCCGATCGTGATCAATGCGGTGGAGTCCCACCACGGAGACGTGGAGCCGACGGGCATGATCAGCTGCATCGTGCAGGCGGCGGACACGATCTCGGCCGCGAGACCGGGCGCGAGACGGGAGACGATTGAAACTTACATTAATCGTTTGAAACAGTTGGAAGAAATCACAAATTCTTATGCAGGTGTTGAAAAGTCCTTCGCCGTTCAGGCGGGACGCGAAGTTCGGGTCATGGTCATTCCGGAGAAGGTTTCGGATGCAGACATGGTCCTGATGGCACGGAACATTTCCAAACAGATCGAAGCGGAAATGCAGTATCCGGGGCAGATCAAGGTCAATGTCATACGGGAATCCCGTGTAACGGATTACGCGAAATAACGCGGGAAAAAGGCGCCGTTCCGGTATCGTTGTCGGTATCGGAACGGCGTCTTTCTATATGATGGCGGCACCCTGATGCGATTTTCCGCAAATGAGTATCTCCGCCGAAGTGGGGAAAGGGATTCCTTTCCCGGAAACAAGCGTATCACTTTTGATCCGGCGCGTCAAGTCCGGACCGGCCTTTTTGAAAGGACAGCAACAATGAAACTCATCCATACGGCGGACCTGCATCTCGACGCCGAGTGCAGTTCCAACTATTCTGCCGATCAGGCAAAGATCCGGAGAAACGAGCTTTTGAAGACGTTTCTTCGAATCATTCAGTATGCGGAAGAAAACGCCGTCGGCGCCATTCTCATTTCCGGCGATCTTTTCGACCGGAAGACGGTGTCGAAGACGGCCGCAAACGCCGTGTATCAGGCGGTGATCCGGCATCCGGAAATCACCTTTTTCTACCTGCGCGGCAATCATGACGCGAAGGGGTTCCTGGAATTGTTTTCCGGGATCCCGGACAATCTGAAACTCTTTACGGAAACCTGGACGACGTATCCGCTCGGCGAAACCGGGCGCATCCGTGTCACGGGGCGGGAACTGACCGGCGACCGGACGGACCTTTACGATACGCTTGCCCTGACGCCGGATGCGGTCAACATCGTCATGCTGCACGCGGAAGTGTCGGAAACTGCGAAACCGGGTCCGGAAAGCGTGAACCTCCGGGGATTCAGAAACCGCTTCATCGACTATCTCGCGCTCGGACATTACCACGCGTTCAGGAAAGAGGAACTCGACAGCCGCGGCGTTTACGTCTATCCCGGCTGCCCGGAGGGACGCGGCTTCGACGAGAGCGGCGAAAAAGGCTTCGTGCTGCTCGACATTGACGAAGAGGAGAGGATCGTGGATTCCTATTTCGTTCCGTTTGCCCTGCACGTTCTGCACCGGATCCCGGTCAGCGTGGACGGGATCACGAACACGTTGGACGTCATCGGCCGGGTGAGGAACGTCCTCGACGGCATGAAGATCTCCGACGGGGATTCGGCGGAAGTGATCCTGGAAGGAAGTTACGATGCCGAGGACGAATTGAACACGCCGCTCATTGAGGAAACGCTGAAGGACCGGTTCACGGTGTTTAAGGTGAAGGACAAGACACGGGTCCGGGTGGATTACGACAGGTACGCGATGGATCTTTCGCTGAAGGGAGAGTTCATCCGGACCGTCCGCGCGAAGGATGATCTTTCCGAGGAGGAAAAGGCAATGATCATCCGGGCCGGGCTCGCGGCGCTTCGGGGGGAGGTGGATCGGGAATGAAGATCCTTGGTTGTCACATCTTAGGATTCGGCTGCTATCAGGATGCGTCGTTCACGTTTGAGGACGGACTGAACACGGTGCTCCGGGAGAACGGTACGGGGAAGTCCACCCTGCAGGCGTTTCTTCGCGTCATGCTGTACGGCTTCAAAAATGAAACGAAAAAGACGAAGGAACGGGAGCGGGAGCTCCGGCGTCCCTGGCGGGGCACGGCGTACGGCGGCACGCTTGACGTCGAAGCTTCCGAAAAGACCTACCGGATCGAACGCGCCTTCGGCTCCAAGGCGTCAGAAGACCGTCTTCTGGTCTTTGACCTTGTCACCAGGAATTTGACCGACGATCTTACGGAAACGCCGGGAAAGGCCCTTTTCGGCGTGGACAGCGATACGTTTGAACGGACGGCATTCGTTTCCGAAGAAAGCATTCAGACCTACGTCACGGACGGCGTGCACGCCAAACTCGGGAACCTTTCGGAAGATCCTGCGGACGTGAACCGGTACGAGAAGGCAATGAAGCTTCTTACGGATTTCCTGAACCGGAATTCCGAGGCACGTTCCACGGGCGAACTCTATCAGCTGAATGACCGCGTGGCAAAAGCCGAGCAGGAAACCGCTTCCGCTGGTTCCGTGGAGAAAGCGCTTGCGGAAAACGCGCGCGTCCTCAATGAACTCCGGAAAGAAGAGGAGAAGCTCGGCAAAGAGGCGGATGAACTGGCCGAAAAGCAGAAGATTCTTTCTGCATATCAATCGCTTTCGGTGGAGCGTGCGACGTACGAAGAGCTGAAAAAGGCGGCGGAAGAGCGCGGCAATGAAGTGAAAGCGGCGCGGGATGCCATGCCCGGGGAGGTCCCTTCCGGGGCGGAACTGAAGACGGCGGACGATTGGCTTCAGGAAGCGGAGACCTGCAGGAAACTCGCGGAAAACGAGCGGCTGTCCGAAGCGGATGAGCAGCTTTTTGCCGCGTACGAAGAAGAGTTTCGAAACGGCGAAGCCGATCCCGAAGAAGCGGATCGGCTGCTTGACGTTTCCGGGCGGTTACAACAATCCAGGGTCGAACTCCGGGCAAAGAGAAACGAGCGGGAGCGGGAAAAAGAGACCGGAGAAGGGCAGGCGGCCGCGATACGGAAAACGGCGGTCCGCTCCTTTATCTTTGCGGCGCCGGCACTGGCCGCATTCATTATTCTTCTCGCCGTAACGCTGTCCGGCGCCCTTCCGGGCGCGGCGGTCTGGCCGTACGTCCTCATGGGTGCGCTTTTGCTCCTTGCCGTCGGTCTTGCAGCGTTCGGCATGATTTCCCTGAAGAAAGCGAAGCAGAAGGCGGACCGGACGGTCTCGGCATATATGGAAAGCGGAGAGGCATTGCAAAAAAGCGAAGCCGGCCTGCAGCAGGCGGAAGAGAAACTCCGGTCGTTTCTCGCTTTGTTCGGGCGTGTCAGCCCGGCGGACGGCGCCGGAAAAGAGATCATGGAGATCCTGAAAGATCAGAACGTCCATCAGAAACTGCAGGAAAAAAGAAAGCGCTTTGAAAAATTTGAAACGATGCAGACGAATGCCGAGCGGTCTCTTGATGCGTTTCTCGACCGTTTTTCCGCGCCGGATGACGGGGGCAAGGACCGGGAGACCCGGCTGAGGGAACTATCAGAGAAGGTCTTGCGGTTGAAGACTTCCGGCGAGGAAATGCTCCGCGCAAAGCAGACGCTGCAGCGGTTCGAGCTTGAACAAGACATTGCGGCATTAGAGTCAATCGAACGCCCGGAGGGCGCGGAAACGCTGGAAGAACTGGCGGAAAAACAGCGGGAAAACCGGAAGAGGGCTGAGGAACTTAGGACGCTTTCCGGAAAGTACGAACAGGAAAACGAACGGCTGAAGGAACGACTTTCCGACCTCGAAGACGAGGCCGGAAGGCTGGTCGGGATGAGGATCGAGCGCGTAGCTTTACGGGAAAAAGTCCGGATCATGGAGAAGACGAAAACGCTCCTTGCAGAAGCCAGACGTTCGCTCTCGGAAAAATACGCCGATCCCGTGCAGAAAAGCTTTGAGGAATACGCGAAAACGATCCTGGACGGCACCGGGCTCAAATTCGATCTGGATGCCGACGGACATGCCGTCATCGAGGACCGCGGCCTGATCAGGAGCGCGGATCTCTTCAGCAGCGGCTATCAGACGCTGACGTATTTCTGCCTCCGTCTCGCGCTTGTCGACGCCATGTACGGAAATGAACGGCCGGTCATTTTCCTCGACGATCCGTTTGCAGAACTGGATGAGCCGAAGCTCAGGAAGGCGAAGGAATTGATCTCTTCGGCCGCGGAACGGTATCAGATCCTGTATTTCACCTGCCATCCGTCGCGGGTGTAAGCTCTGCGCGAACACAGCACAAAAAAACAGACCGCGGCTGACCGCGGTCTGTTCCTTTTTCAGAAGGTCTTCTCAGGCCTTGTTCTGAAGATACGTGTTCAGTTCCTCCACGAGGTCGTCCACGTCGATGCCGTGCACGAGGCAGGCCATTTCCAGGGATTCTCCCTGTGCCGACGGACAGCCGAGGCAATGCATCCCGGCAGCCATCAGGATGGGCGCCGTGGTCGGATCCTGACGAAGCACGTCAGCGATGATCGTTTCTTTGGTAATCATGATAATTCCTCCTTCTTCGGCGCGGGATCCGCAAAACATCCCGTGCCCGTTCTTTCTTATGATCGCATGGCGGGCCTTGCGGTCCGCCGGTGATTCAACGGTAGTAGCGGAGATAGACGTACGCCCAGAGCCCCCAGAGCGCCATGATGAAGATAACGGCAATGACCGTCAGCGCATTCGCGGGCCGGTAGGGAGATCCTTCTTCCTCTGCCTCCGACGGCAGCGTCTTTTCTCCAACCGGTTCCGTGTTTTCCTCGGTTTCTTCGTCCGGATCAGAGGTGTCTTCCGAAGGAACGGCGTCCGTGCCGGCCTCTGCCTCATCGGAAGAAAACTCTTCCGAGGATTCTTCGGCGGTCGTAGGCTCTGTCTCTTGTGCCGTCTCTGTTTCGGTCGGTTTTTCCGTTTCGGTCGGTGCATCCGTTTCGGGCGCCAAAGTCGGTTCCGGAGTCACGGCGGCAGGCCGGTAGACGCTTTCCCGGTACTGATTCGGAGAATCCTCGGTCATGGTCTTCAGCATCTTCGTGACGATCTCGCTCGTCTCCGCCATATGACGCTTGATCCTTCCCGGGAACATGCCTTCCAGCACGCTCAGCTTGTCGAACATCTGCGAATGGATGATCATGCCCTTCGTCGTCTTGTAAGTCTCACCGTTCGCCCAGACGTATTCCGTCGGGATGACGCCGGGGTCGGTCGTGTTGTAGTTGTACGGCTTTTCCCGGTTTCCTTCATTGCCGTCCTTGTCCACCCAGGCGTTTGCTTCGAAGTAGACGTAAGGCACCTTCTGATCCGCGAAAAAGATCTGGTCGGAGGCCTGCGTTCTCGTCGGCGCCTTGAATCTCGTGATGTTGTCGGGGATCGTGTTCAGTTCGATGCCGAGTTCCTTCGAGAGCGTTATGGCCATGTTGTAGCCCCAGTCGCGGACCAGAACGTTGTTCTCGTATTCGCCGCCGTAGGCATACAGGCGGTCGCCGCTTCCGACGCAGTCAAGATTAACGTATAAGAGAATGTTTTTGAGCGTCTGCTCGGAGATTGCCTTCGAAACGTAGGCAAAGGAGCCCGCTTCGCCTAAGAATTCCTCACCGTCCCAGAAGCAGAATTCGATCGAGAGGTCCGTCTGGACGTCGGAAAACCGCCGGGCAAGTTCCAGAAGGACCGAGACGCCCGTTCCGTTGTCCTCCGCGCCTTCGGTCAGCACCGAATCGTAGTGTGCGCCGATGACGACTTTCTTCGAAGAGCGGCCCTGCTTGAAATAGCAGTAGTCCTTTACGGGATTCCCCTGATTCCGCGTAAGGTCTCCGTCGATCGTATACCCCTGATAGCCGAACCCGCGCATGATCACGTCGATCCATTCGCCCGCCGCGACCTTGTTGTCCTGGTTTTCCAGAACGTTCGTGTTGTTCACGCGTTTCGGGAAGTTCTCGGTGAGATAAGTAAGATAATCATAAGCGGCCTTTCCGTACTCGACGTCGTCCGCCCGGACGGTCAATGCGAACGGGCGCAGCCCCGCAAGAAGCAGCGCGGCCGTACAGATCAAAAATAAGAAACGCTTCGTTTTCATAGTCGTCTTCGTCATCAGCGAAACCGGTTCGTTTCGCGGTCATAGGTAAGACCGATCGAACCGAGAACGCGTCGGATCTCTTCCTCGTCTTCTCCGAGGTCGTCCGAGAGTTCCTCCAAAGATCCGTAGCGGTCCCGAAGATAGGTGTTCACGACACTTGCAAGGATCGCAGGATCGTTCGGCAATGACATACATTCCTCCTTGATTTCCGTTCCGGGGAAAGGGTTCCTGCGAAACGGGGAAAAACTCACGAATAAACTATAACAAAAAACTTTCGGAAATTCAACAGAAATCACCGCTTTTTCCCATTTTTTGCTTTTCAATCACAGGGATTTGTGCTATTATTGTTCGGGCAGGCAGATGGCCGGAGAGATCCGGCGAAAACCGGGCTTTCCGGCGCAAACAGTCTGCTTTTTTGTTTTTACGGAGATCGTTTTTAGCCGGCGTCACAAGGGGGATGACAGGGATGAGAAAGATCGGATTTGACAACGACAAGTACATCAAGATGCAGTCGGAGCAGATCAAGAAGCGGATCGGGGAGTTCGGTGGAAAACTGTACCTCGAGTTCGGCGGAAAACTCTTCGACGACACGCACGCTTCCCGGGTGCTTCCGGGCTTTCAGCCGGACAGCAAACTCCGGATGCTTCTCGAACTGAAGGATCAGGCAGAGATCGTGATCGCGGTTTCCGCGGAGGCTTTGGAAACGTCGAAGCGCCGGGGAGATTCCGGCATCACCTACGACATGGAAGTGCTCCGGCTCATTGACATGTTCCGGTCCGTCGGCCTGTACGTCGGCAGCGTCGTGATCACCAGGAATTCCGGCTACATGAAGGCTGCGGAAAACCTGGCAGACCTGCTGAAACGGCACGAGATCCCCGTCTACCGGCACTATTTCATCAACGGCTACCCCACGAACGTTCAGCTCATCGTTTCCGAAGAGGGCTTCGGAAAGAACGATTACATTGAGACCACGAGACCGCTCGTCATCGTCACCGCGCCGGGCCCCGGCAGCGGCAAACTGGCGACCTGTCTTTCCCAGCTGTATCACGAAAACAAGCGCGGCATTCAGGCGGGATACGCGAAATTCGAGACCTTTCCGGTCTGGAACCTGCCGTTAAAGCATCCCGTGAATCTGGCCTATGAAGCGGCTACGGCGGACTTAAAGGACGTCAACATGATCGACCCCTTCCATCTGGAAGCCTATCAGAAGATCGCGGTCAACTACAACCGCGACGTCGAGTCCTTCCCGGTCCTGTCCGCGATCTTCAAGAAGATTTCCGGTACCGTTCCGTACCAGTCCCCGACGGACATGGGCGTCAACATGGTCGGCTACTGCATTTCGGACGACGACGTCTGCAAGGAAGCTTCGAAGCAGGAAGTCATCCGGCGGTATTACCGGACACTCATGGAACAGGTGGACGGCAGCCGGAACAAGGCCGGAGAGCTGGAGATCATTGAAAACATCATGGATCAGCTCGACCTGCAGCCGGAAGACCGTTCGGTCGTGAATCCGGCGGTCGAACTCGAAAAGGCGACCGGGCATCCGGCCGCGGCGATCGAACTGCACGACGGCACGATCATCACCGGAAAGACGAAGGAAGTCTTCGGCTGCGCCTCTGCGGCGATCGTCAATGCCCTCAAATACCTCGCGGGCATCGACGACAGGCACGAACTCATTCCTTATCATCTCATGCAGCCGGTGCAGCACCTGAAGACGACCTATCTCGGCGGCCGGAACCCGCGGCTGCACATTGACGAGGCACTCATTGCCATCGCCATGAACGCGGCGGAAGACGAGAATGCGGCGAAGGCGCTGAAAGCGCTGCCGGAACTTGCAGGCTGCGAAATGCACCTGACCGTGATCCCGACGGTCATCGAGATGTCCACGATCCGGAAACTGAAGATCAACTTTACCTGCGAACCGAAGTATTCGGGAAGCAAACTGTTCAGACTGTAACAGAGAAAGGAGAAACCATTGGACGTTCTTTCGACAAAAGGGCTGTCAAAAGTCTATAAAGGACATTTTGCCGTCAAGGATGTCGCGATGCACATCGAAAAAGGCGACATCTACGGCTTCGTCGGAGAAAACGGCGCCGGAAAAACGACGCTGATCCGTCTCGTGACGGGACTTGCGGCACCGACGGCGGGCAAGTACGCACTCTTCGGCGTTCCGAACCGCGACAAAGGCATTTACGAGGCGCGCCGGAAAACGGCGGCGATCGTCGAGACCGCGACGATCGCAAAGAACATGACGGCGATCGAAAACCTGAAAATGCAGTGCCTGATCACAGGGACGGCGCGTTCCGACGAAGAACTCGAGGCATTGATCGACCGCGTCGGTCTGGATGCGGAGGGGCTCCGGAAAAAGAAAGTGGGGAATTTCTCGCTCGGCATGCGGCAGCGCCTCGGCATTGCCATGGTCATGGTTTCCGACCCGGAATTCGTCATTCTGGACGAGCCCATGAACGGTCTGGATCCGCAGGGCTTCATCGAGGTCCGGGAAACGATCCTGAAACTGCACCGGGAAGGCGTGACCTTCCTGATCTCCAGCCACATCCTGTCGGAACTGGAGAAGATCTGCACGAAGATCGGCGTGATCTCTCACGGGGAATTGCTGGAGGAGATCTCCATGGAGGACCTTCACAGGAAAGCCAGACGGCGGATCGTGATCACTGCCGACGAGCCCGAGAGGATCGGCGGTCTGCTTGCCGTGGCGGGCATTTCGCAGGAGATCGAGCAGCAGGGCAATGAGATCCTGGTGTTCGGCGACGCGGACATCAACGCGATCATGAAGACGTTGGTGGAAAACGGCGTGACGATCCGGTCGATCAACGCACTCGAGGAAACGGTGGAAGACTATTATATTCGCCTTCTGGGAAGGGGGAAGATCGCATGAAACAGCTCTTGCAGGCGGACCTGTACCGCATGGTAAAAAGTAAACTGACGATGGTGCTTCTGATCCTTTCCGCAGCCTTTCCGCTGTTCACGGTGCTGATCTATGTCGGGCTCCGGGCAATCTCGAGCATCGGCGAAGAGATCATGGACAGCGTCGGGTTTCTGACGGCGAATACGGTGATCGGCAGCGCTTACAGTCTGACCAATAACATCGGCCTCGTCATTCCGGTGATGGCCGGCATCCTCGTTTGCACGGACTTCACGAGCGGGACGCTCAGGAATAAGGTCGTGGCCGGAAATCCGCGGACGAAGATCTATTTTTCGCATCTGATCGTTTCCATCCTGTATTCGGTGGTCATGATCACGATCTACGTGCTCTTCACGGCGGGCTTTGCATTGCTGATGCTTCCCTACAAGTCGGGATTTGCAGTGAACGTGGTCCGGGAATACGTATTCTGGGCCGTCACCGGAACGATGAGTTTCGTCTTCATGGCGACGGTTTCCACCTTCTTTGCCATGACGTTTAGGAGCATTGCACCGACGATCCTGCTCACGCTGCTCGTGACGTTTACGCTGCTGATCCTGTCCTCAACGCTTTCGTTTACGGATTACAGCAATGTCCGGCATCTGGTCTATTTTATCCCGACGTTTTCCGGTCAGTTCTTCAGTCTGACGGGCGGCTCGCTCATCGGCACCGCGATCAATGCGTTGGTCGGAGGGGTCAGCGAATCAAAGGAAGTGATCTTTGCGGAGGGCATCGGCTCGTTCGTATTCTTCGGGACCGTCAATACCGTGCTCGGCGTCATCCTGTTCTGCAAGCGGGATCTGAAATGAACCGTTTGCTCGCGGATGCGGGAAAAAAGACAGGAATCGTGATTATTTGCATTGGAAATCTTTACAAATATAATGCGTTTTGATATACTATCAGTTACGGTTTCACTGCGGGTCCCGGAGAGATGCTCCGGATTCGGTGTCTGACTGAAGAAAAATAAACAGAAAAAAATAGCAGGGGGAACCTGCAACAGGAGGAAAGAATGGCAAAAGCAAAGGCAAAAAAGTGGATTTATCTTTTCACCGAAGGCAATGCGACGATGCGTGAGCTTCTCGGAGGAAAGGGCGCGAATCTGGCGGAAATGACTCACATCGGTCTGCCGGTACCGCAGGGCTTTACCATCACGACGGAAGCCTGCACGCAGTACTATGAGGACGGACGCAAGATCAACGACGAGATCATGGGTCAGGTCATGCAGTACGTGGCCAAGATGGAAAAGATCAACGGCAAGAAGTTCGGCGATCTCAAGAACCCGCTGCTCGTATCGGTGCGTTCCGGCGCGCGTGCATCCATGCCCGGCATGATGGACACGATCCTGAACCTCGGCTTAAACGACGACGTCGTGAAGGCCATGATCGCCGGAAATCCGGACCCGAAATTCGAGCGGTTCGTCTATGACTCCTATCGCCGGTTCATCCAGATGTTCTCCGACGTCGTCATGGAAGTCGGCAAGAAGTATTTCGAGGCCCTCATTGACGCAATGAAGAAGAAAAAGGGCGTGAAGTTCGACATCGAACTGACCGCCGCCGACCTCAAGGAACTCGCGACCGAGTTCAAGGCGGAGTACAAGAAGCAGCTCGGCAAGCCGTTCCCGTCGGATCCGGTCGAACAGCTGAAGCTCGCGATCGAAGCCGTGTTCCGTTCCTGGGACAACCCGCGTGCGAACGTGTATCGCCGTGACAACGACATCCCGTATTCCTGGGGCACTGCCGTCAACGTCATGCCGATGGTCTTCGGTAACCTGAACGACGAGTCCGGTACCGGCGTGGCCTTCACGAGAGATCCCTCGACCGGCGAGAAGAAGCTGATGGGCGAATTCTTGAAGAACGCGCAGGGCGAAGACGTCGTGGCCGGCGTCCGTACCCCGATGCCGATCACGCAGATGGAACAGGAGTTCCCGGAAGCGTACAAGGAATTCATCGAAGTCTGCGAGAAACTGGAAAACCATTATCACGACATGCAGGACATGGAGTTCACGGTCGAGAACCGGAAGCTCTACATGCTGCAGTGCCGGAACGGCAAGCGTACCGCTCAGGCGGCGCTGAAGATCGCCTGCGATCTCGTGAAGGAAGGCCATAAGACCGAAGCCGAAGCAGTCGCAATGATCGAGCCGAGAAACCTGGACACCCTGCTTCATCCGCAGTTCGACCAGAAGGCATTGAAGGCGGCGAAGCCGCTCGGTAAGGGCCTCGGCGCATCTCCGGGCGCTGCCTGCGGGCAGGTCGTCTTCACGGCGGCCGACGCGGAAGCATGGAAAGCGGCGAAGAAGAAGGTCGTTCTCGTCCGTCTCGAGACCTCTCCGGAAGACATCACCGGCATGAAGGCGTCTCAGGGCATCCTGACCGTTCGCGGCGGCATGACGAGCCATGCGGCAGTCGTGGCCCGCGGCATGGGCACCTGCTGTGTCTCCGGCTGCGGCGAGATCCAGATCAATGAAGCGAAGAAGGAATTCACGCTTGCAGGCGTGACCTTCCGCGAAGGCGATCCGATCTCCATCGACGGCACGACCGGCAATATCTACAAGGGCCTGATCCCGACCGTGGACGCGAAGATCACGGGCGAGTTCGCGACGATCATGAAGTGGGCGGACAAGTTCCGCAAGCTGAAGGTCCGTACGAACGCGGATACCCCGAAGGATGCGAAGAAAGCGCGTGAACTCGGAGCCGAGGGCATTGGCCTCTGCCGTACCGAGCACATGTTCTTCGAAGAAGACAGAATCGCAGCCTTCCGTGAGATGATCTGCGCAGAGACCGTGGAAGAGAGAGAAAAGGCATTGGCGAAGATCCTGCCGTATCAGCAGAAAGACTTCGAAAAACTGTACGAAGCATTGGAAGGCACGCCGGTGTGCATCCGTTTCCTGGATCCGCCGCTTCACGA
>JAEEIV010000009.1 GCA_016281555.1 Lachnospiraceae bacterium
AACGAAATCATCAAAAAGATCGAAGAAGAACAGTTGAAAGCTTCTGTCGACGAGTTCGCCGTAGGCGACACCGTCAGAGTTCATGCGAAGATCAAGGAAGGCAACCGCGAGCGTATCCAGATCTTTGAGGGAACCGTAACCAAAAGACAGAACGGCGGCATTCGCGAGACGTTCACCGTCCGGAAGATCTCCGGCGGCGTCGGTGTCGAGAAGTCATGGCCGTTGCATTCACCGGCAGTCGAGAAAATCGAAGTGGTACGCCGCGGTAAAGTAAGACGCGCAAAGCTGTACTACCTCAGAGAGAGAACCGGCAAGGCCGCAAAGGTGAAGGAACTGGTTCGCTGATGGACCGAAAAGCACTGCGTTTATCGCAGTGCTTTTCCTTAAGAACGGCAGGAACGTCGCAATGAAGAAAAAGATGTACCTTCATGAAGATCGCTCGGTGGGCGCCAAGATCGTGGAATTCGCGGTCGAGGCGGCCGTCATCGTGTCGCTCGGTCTTTTTCTGACGACGTTCCTTTTTTCTAATACGGAAAACGCATCGAAAGCCATGGAACCGACGATCCGTCAGGAATCCGTCGTCTTCTCCAACCGTTTTACGTATGCACTTTCGAAGCCGAAGCGGTTTGACGTCGTTTCGTTTTATCGTTCGGCTGACGATCCCGAGAGCGACGTGCTCGTTAGGAGGATCATTGCATTGCCCGGGGAAACGATACGCCTGTTCCGCGGCCTCGTCTTTATCGACGGGGAACAGCTCGACGTGTCGGCATATCTCTCCGAGATCACCTCGGACGGCATCGCGGAAAACGAGATCCGTCTCAATCAGGACGAATACTTCCTGATGGGCGACATGCCGGCCAATTCGGAGGACAGCCGCTCGTCGACGATCGGCATCGTTACCAGAAAACAGATCATTGGAAAAGCATGGATGTACGCGACCAATCTGACGGACATCCATTTCATACGCTGAATACCGGAGGATACTTCCAGTGAAACTTACCGTACAGGAAATCGTCTGCGCCACGGAAGGGAAACTGCTGTTTCCCGTGAGCGAACGGACGCTTCAGAACATCTCGATCGATTCCCGGGTGATCGGGGAAAACACGCTTTTCGTGCCGATCATCGGAGAAAAAAGCGACGGGCATCTGTATTTGAAACAGGCCGTTGAAAAGGGGGCGAAAGCCGTCCTTTCTTCTTCGGTCGAGGCCGCTGCAGAACTGAAAGGGCTTGATGCGGCCGTCATCCTGGTACGGGATACCGTGGAAGCGCTGCAGGCCGTAGGAAAAGCGGCGAGAGCGAAGACCGTGATCCCCGCGGTCGGAGTGACCGGTTCCGTCGGAAAAACGACCACCAGGGAGATGATCTACCGAGCCCTGTCCGGCGGGTTGAAAACGTATAAAACGGAAAAGAACTATAACAACCGTCTCGGCGTGCCGCTCACCCTGTCCGAGATCCCGGATGATACGGAAATCGCAGTGTTCGAGCTCGGTCTCAACGTTCCCGGAGAACTCGGAACGATTTCCGCGCTGACGGACATTGACACGGCCGTGATCACGAACATCGGAACGGCTCATATGGAGTATTACGGGAATCGCGAGGGCATTGCACGGGAAAAGTTTACCGTAACGAAGGGCTTTTCTCCGTCAAATCCGCGCGAAAAACGCCTGTTTCTGAACGGAGACGATCCTTACCTTGCACGGTACCGCGAATTTACGGAGTATCCGGCGACGACCTACGGCTTCGGTTCCGGCAATGATTATTCCGCCGGGAATCTTCGTTCGGAAAACGCCACGTACGTGTTTGACCTCGTCAGACGGGGCGAATACGTACTTACGGTCACGCTGTCGGCGCTCGGCGAACACAACGTTCTGAACGCGCTTGCCGCGCTCGCCGTGGCCGATCATTACGGCGTGGATCTGAAGAAAGCGGCGGAATGCGTTTCAACTTTCACCGGTTTCAAGGGGCGTCTGGAGCGGATCGAATGCCGGGGAGCGCTTCTCATTGACGATTCGTACAACGCAAGCCCCGCCAGCATGAAGGCGGGACTGAAGGTGCTTTCGGAACTTCGCTACGGGAACGGGAAGAAGATCGCCGTGCTCGGCGACATCCTGGAGCTCGGCGCCGATTCCGAAAAGCTGCATTACCGGGTCGGTCAGGACGGTGCGAATGAGGACGTGGACGAGTATCTTCTCGTCGGAAGCAGGGCGAAAGCCATTGCCCGAGGATTGAAGGAATACGGCTGCAAGGCTCCGGTCAAATGCTTTTCCGGAATTGAAGAAGTGCTCGCTTATCTGAACGAGACCTTTGCCGCCGGAAACGTTTACTATTTCAAGGCATCTCACGGAATGGAGTTTCAGAAGCTTACGGAGGCGCTGATCGCTCATGAATAAACGTCCGCTCATCATCATTGCCGGACCTACGGCGGTCGGAAAGACCGCCTTTTCGATTTCACTTGCCGAGGAGATCGGCGGCGAGATCATTTCCGCGGATTCCATGCAGGTCTACCGCGGGATGGACATCGGCTCGGCGAAGGCTTCCCCGGAAGAAAGAAGCAGAGTACCGCATCACCTCATTGACGTGATCGAGCCCACCGAAGAGTTCAATATCGTGCGATTCCAGGAATTGGCGAAAGCCGCCGTGAACGACATCCACGGGCGGGGGAAGATCCCGATCATCGTCGGCGGGACCGGGTTTTATATTCAATCCGTGCTTTACGACATCGCTTTCGAAGAGAACGGTCCCGACAGATCGTACCGGGCCATGCTCTATGAACGCGCCGGGCGGGAAGGTCCCGAAGCGCTGCATGAAGAACTTTCCAGACTCGATCCCGCGAGCGCCCTCGCCATTCCGGCGAACAACGTGAAACGCGTCGCGAGGGCATTGGAGTACTATCACGACACCGGATCGCCGATTTCTGTCCACAACGAACAGGAACGGAAAAAGGAGAGTCCCTACGACTTCCGGTATTTCGTTCTGACCATGGACCGCCGAAGACTGTACGAGCGGATTGGAACGCGGGTCGACAGGATGATGGAAGAGGGGTTCCTTGACGAAGTGAAGCGGCTCCGGGAACTTGGCTGCGAACGCAATATGACGTCCATGCAGGGACTCGGTTACAAGCAATTGTTTGCGTATCTCGAAGGAGAGGGAACGCTTGAGGAAGCCGTTGAAAAGACGAAGGCGGAAACCCGTCATTTCGCGAAACGGCAGCTGACCTGGTTCAGAAGGGAACGGGATACGATCTGGATCGATACGGAAAAGGAGGATCCGCTCAATGTATACAGAACTCGGAATTTCTGATGCGCTCGTGAAACTCGGCAATGAGATCGAAAGCGGTCTGCAGGAACGCTTTTCGGAAATCGACCGCACGGCGGAATACAATCAGCTGAAGGTCCTGAATGCGATGCAGAAGAACCGCCTTCAGGAAGCGCATTTTCAGCCCTCCACCGGATACGGATACAATGACATCGGTCGGGAAACGCTCGAAAAGATCTACGCAGATACCTTCCATACGGAAGCGGCTCTCGTCCGTCCGCAGATCACCTGCGGCACGCATGCCCTGACCGTGGCTCTTTTTTCCTCGGTGCGTCCCGGCGACGAGATCCTTTCTCCGGTCGGACATCCGTACGATACCCTCGAAGAAGTGATCGGGATTCGGGAATCCAAGGGCTCTCTGAAGGAATGGGGTGTTTCCTACCGGGAAGTTCCTTTGAAAGCTGACGGTTCCTTTGATTACGAAGCGATCAGGCAGGCAATTCACGAAAAAACGAAGCTGGTAGAGATCCAGCGTTCCAAAGGATATCTCTCGAGAAAGACGTTCTCTCCGGAAGAGATCGGTGAGCTTATCGGTTTCATCAAGGGCGTGAAACCTGACGTCATTACGCTCGTGGACAACTGCTACGGCGAATTCGTCGACAGGAACGAACCCTCGGATTTCGGTGCGGACATGACCGTCGGTTCGCTCATCAAGAATCCTGGCGGCGGTCTTTCCCGGACCGGCGGATACATTGCCGGAACGAAGGAGTGCGTGGAGCAGTGCGCGAGACGGCTGACGTCTCCCGGCCTCGGCGGTGAAGTCGGAGCGAATCTCGGCGTTCTGCCGGAGATGATCCAGGGATTCTTCCTTGCCCCGACCGTTACGGCATCCGCTTTAAAAACCGCGCTGTTTTCCGCCGCATTATTTGAAAGACTCGGCTTTGAGACCTTTCCGGACTCCTCCGCGCTACGTCATGACATCATTCAGGCGGTCAGACTCGGAAACGCGGAAGCATTGATCGCTTTCTGCAAAGGCATTCAGGCCGCGTCCCCCGTGGATTCGTTCGTGACGCCGGAGCCGTGGGACATGCCGGGGTACGACGTTCCGGTCATTATGGCCGCAGGAACGTTCGTGTCCGGCGCCTCGATCGAACTTTCCGCCGACGGCCCGCTCAGGGATCCTTACAACGTCTATTTTCAGGGTGGCCTGACGTATTTCCACGGCAAGTTCGGGATCCTTTCCGCAGCGAACGAGCTTCTTCGCCGCGGTCTTGTAAAATTGCAGTAAATGTGATATATTATTAAGGTCGTGACTCTTCGATATTCCGGCTGTCCGGCAGTCGGGGGATGGAAGGAGTCTTTATGCGCGTTTTGATGAAGGATCTGCCGTCGGAAGTCCGGCCTTATGAAAAGTGCCGGTTAAACGGTGCGGCAGCACTATCGGATGCGGAACTTCTCGCCGTGATCTTCCGGACGGGAAGGCGGGATCTGAACAGCGTGGAACTTGCAAGGGAAGTCATCGACTTTGCCGGCGGGAGTCTCGCGGGACTGTACAGAAAGTCTTACCGGGATTATTTAAGCATCCCGGGCATCGGGACCGTCAAGGCCGTTCAGCTGGAATGCCTGAAAGTGCTTTCCGACCGTATGGTCAAGAGTGAGAGCCCCGTAAAAACGGATTTTTCGCGTGCAGAAGCCGTTTACAGAAGGTATGCGGCAGAGATGCGTTCAGAGCGACAGGAAGTCGTTAAGGCCCTGTTTTTGAACGCAAAATGCCGTCTGATCAGCGAGATGACCGCTTCCCGGGGAACGGTCAATGCATCGATGATCCCGATCCGTGAGATCTTCGTCGAGGCGCTGAAAGCGGAAGCGGTGTACATCATTCTCATGCACAATCACCCGAGCGGTGACCCGGAACCGAGCAAAGAGGACCGGGAAGTGACGAAGAAAGTGGCGGAAACCGGAAAACTGACGGGAATATTGCTGCTCGACCATCTGGTGTTCGGCGACAACCGTTTCGTCAGTCTGCGGGAACGAGGTTGTTTGACGTGATTGTCCTCGACAGCATCAAGGAATTCTTTAAAAAGGTCATTCGTCACCTGAACGTGAAGGTGGCGCTGGTCGTTGTCGTCGTTTTGTCCCTGGTGGCCCTGTTTCTTCAGTACTTTCACCGTGAAGACAGCATTTCCTTCGTTTCGGTCGCGGGTGCCGTCGTGATCCCGTTCCAGGAAGGCGTGAACGAGATCGGCAAGTTTCTTTTCGACCGTGAATCCGAACGCAAGTCCATTTCGGAAGCGAACGCAAAGATCGACGAACTGACGAAGGAAAATCAGGCGCTGAAGCGGGAGATCGACGAACTCGGTGAGATCCGCCGTGAAAACGCGGAATACCGGAAACTCCTGAAAGCGCGGGAGAGACTTTCTGAGTACGAAGTCCGTTCGGCGAGCGTGATCGGCAATGACGGCGTGAACATTTTCCGCCGGTTCACCGTGAATCTGGGCTCCGTGGACGGCATCGAAAAAGACATGAACGTGATCAACGCCGACGGCGGACTCGTCGGACTCGTCAGTTACGTCGGTCTCAATTATTCGATCGTCACCTCGATCATTGAAAGCGGCGTCAGCATTTCCGCAATGACCAAAAACGGAAACGCTAACTGCATCCTGACCGGGACTCCGACTTCTTCGGAACAATCCCTCCTGAAACTTGAGAATGCTCTGGTCGGCGTGGATTTCACGAACGACAGCACGCTCGTCACCTCAAACATTTCCGACAAATATCTTCCGAACATTCTCGTCGGCTACGTCACGGAAGTGACGCCGAATGCCGACGGGCTGACGCAGTCCGGCTATGTCAAGACCGCGGTCGATTTCACTTCTCTCAAGGAAGTGCTGATCGTGTGCGGAAAGAAGGAGGCGGCCGGTGAATAACGTCAAGCGCTTTCTCGTCATCATCATCACGATCCCGCTTTCGTACGTCCTTCAGATGCTCGTGCTGCCGAGGATCCCTCATCTGGTCGCCGTTCCGAATCTGTTGCTTGCTTCAGTGATCTCGCTCGGCTTTCTGTACGGACGTACCGTAGGCCTCGTTTCCGGCGTGATCTCCGGGCTGCTTTTGGATCTCGTCGGCGGCGGGACTCCCGGCTTCTATACGCTGATTTTCTCGCTGCTCGGTTATGCGGACGGCTATCTTTCCGAAAAGATGGAGTCTGAGATCGTGCTCGTTCTCATTGCGCTCCTTCTGGTGAATATGATCGCGTTCCACTTGTACGTGTTCGTGTTTGCCTTCCTGATCGGAAAGCATTTCTCTTTCCTGCCGTATCTGAAGACGGTGTTTCTTCCGGAATTCATTCTGACCGTCCTCGGTTTTCTTCTGATCTACGGGATCCTGCTGTTCTTCAGCAAACGGTGGGATCTGAAGGTGAACAAAGGAGACGTGAAGATTGTTTAACCGTATCTGGGACTTCCTGAAAAAGGGTCTGAAGAAGGTGTTCACCAACCGCCTTTACATATTCGGGCTTCTGGCCGTGATCCCCGCGGTCGTGCTTGTCGTCCGTCTCATCGATCTTCAGCTCGTGAAGGGCAGCGTTTATTACGAGAACTATCTGAACACCACGAAAAAAGAAGTGACCGTGCCCGCAATGCGCGGTAATATTTACGACAGGAACGGCGTGCTTCTGGCCGGCAACCGCGTCGTTTACTCGGTCGCAATTTCCGATGAAAACTATTACTCGAAGGCGAACGGCTCGTTCAACGAAATGCTGCTTCGCCTGTTTGAACTTTTGGACCGGTACGGCGTGCCGACCGTCAGGTCATTGCCGGTCGTCCTCGATGAAGACGGAAACTTTTCCTACAGCGGCACGGAAAGCAAGATCCGGCTGCTGATCCGCGACGTGTACGGAACGAAAAAGATCCAGGAACTTGCCGAAAGCGGTATTGACGCTTATCAGTATCCGGCCGACAAGGTCATGGAATCCATGATGACTCTTTATAATTTCACGAGCCGCTGGGGAAATGCCGGTAAAGTGAGCAGAGAAGACGCGCTCCGGATCTGCAACGTCCGCTACCTGATGGCCTCGACGACGTATACGAGATACATCACGACGGTGGTGGCGAGCGACGTCTCGGACGAAGTGCAGGCTGCCGTTCTGGAAAGCCGGGAGGATCTTCTCGGCGTCAGGATCGAGGAATCCTATGAGCGCGTTTATTACAACAGCGAATGCTTTTCCAGTTTCTTAGGCTACGTCGGTTCGATCACCGCCGAGGAGATCGAGGAACTGAACGCGGCCGGCGGCGATTACGTGGCCGGCGACATGATCGGAAAGCAAGGCGTGGAAAGCGCCTATGAAAGCTATCTGCAGGGCACCAAGGGCAGAAAACAGATCTACGTGAACAATACCGGCATGATCCTGTACGAGGAAATGCTTGAGGAACCGAAGCAGGGCAACGACGTTTACCTTTCCATCGACGCGAACATGACGATCGCGACCTATAACGTCATCGAGCAGCAGCTCGCCGGCATCATCGTGAACCACCTCTACGAAGGAACGGATTACGATCCCGAAGTGGCGTATGAGATGAACGATTATAAGACGCCGATCCGCGACGTGTTCTTCCAGATGATCAATAACAACATCCTTTCGATCCGAGACTTCGCCCGGGAATCCGCCTCCGCCACGGAAAAGGAGATGGACCGGAAACGGAGGGAACTGAAGACGGAAGTCGTCCGGAAACTCCGGAATTATCTCACGGAGAAGACGAAGGATCCGCTGTCGTCGCTTTCTGTCTACGACCGGGCGTATATCCGCTACTTCAATACTTTCATGCTTGAAGACGGGTACCTCGTCCGTTCGCTCATTGACACGAGGGACGATCAGTATATTGCATGGACGGAAGGGGAATTGTCCTTCCCGGATTATCTGCTGTACGCATTGAAGAGCGGCTGGGTCGACATGTCGAAGATCGGCGGAGAAGAGCGGTACGACACGGTCGACGCGTGTTACGCCTACATGACGGAGATCCTAATCAATGCGACGGAGACCGATTACAGGGATTTTGACAAACTGCTGTATGACGAACTCATTCACCGGGACGTGATCCTCGGCACTGAAGTCGGCATTGCACTGTTTGAACAGGGCGTGTTAAAGCCGGACAGGGAAGCTTACGACAAGCTGATGCACGGAGATCAGAACCTCGCTTTTGATTTCTTCCGCGAGAAGATCCGGCTCATGGAGATCACGCCGTCCCAGATCGCACTGGATCCGTGCTCGGCAGGCCTCGTGCTGACCGACCCGAACACGGGAAGCCTGATGGCCGTCGTTTCCTATCCGGGATACGATCTGAACCGGATCAATGATGCCGAGTATTATTCCATGCTGCTCAGCGACCTTTCGAGTCCGCTGTATTCCCGGGCGACGCAGTCCAGACTGGCTCCGGGATCGACGTTCAAGATGGTCACGGCCATTGCTGCGTTAGAGGGCGGATACCTGCAAACGAACGAGCTGCTTCACTGCAGCGGTACGTTTGACAAACTGGACCATCCTCGATGCTGGATCGGACGTCTTCTGAACGGAGAGCACGGGGATCTCGACGTGGTGCACGGCCTCGGCCAGTCCTGCAACTGCTTCTTCTACGAATGCGGTTACCGTTTCAGCCTGAATCAGAACGGACAGTACAGCCCCGGCACGGGCATCAACGTGATCTCGAAGTACGCCGGCATGTTCGGCTTCGGAACGCTTTCGGGCATCGAGACCGCGGAAAATCCTTCGATCCTGTCGAAGGAACTGCCCGTGACCAGCGCGATCGGTCAGGGAACGCACGCGTTCACGACGATTTCCCTGTCTCGTTACGTCACCGCCATTGCCTCTTCGGGCAACGTCTATGAATTCAAGCTGCTGGAGCACATCGAGGACCGCGAGGGGAACCGGATCCTTTCTTATCAGCCGGAAGTGATCTCGCACCTCGATTTCAGCCGGAGCACGTGGGATCTGGTCCATGAAGGAATGTACATGGTCGTTCATGAAGGCGGCAGCCGGAACGGGGACTTTGCAAGTCTCAGATACCAGTATGCCGCGAAATCCGGATCCGCACAGGAAAACCGGGAGCGGCCCGAACACGGCTGGTACGTGACCTACGGTCCGTATAAAGACATTCAGTGGGCGATCGCGGTGCAGGTGCCGAACGGATATTCCGCGGGCAATGCCGCCCTGATCGCAAAAGGCTTGTACGAGTATCTGGAGGGAGACATCTCTCTGGAAGAAATTCTGAAGAAGTCCGCGGCAAGCGGAAGCGCCGTTTACATCGGCGACTGATCGAAATGGGAGAGTGGATCGCAATCGTTTCCGAAAAGGACGGGGTCGGCAAATCGTCGGCCGCGGCTTATCTTGCCCTGGCACTGGCTTCTCTGAAGAAAAACGTGCTCGCAGTCGATCTGTCCGGGAACGAGGGCGGACTCAACCGCTGTCTTCATTATGACGGTACCGCAGCATATCATTACCTCGACGTATTAGAAGGGAATTGCAGGATTTCCGACGCCCTGGTAAAGATCGGGGATTCCTCCCTCTATGTGCTCCCGGGTCCGAAAAACAGGGCAATTTCGAAAGAATACCGGCAGAAACTGCCGAGACTCCTCGGAAAGTTCGCGGAACGGTTCGATTTCGTCGTCACGGACGTCGGGAGCGGACCGGATACCTCGGAATTCGTAAAAGAAGCGGACCGGAAACTCCTGCTGTCGACCGCGTCGTCGCTATCTATCGCGGATACGGCTTCGTATCTTTCACTGCTGGAAGACAAAAGCGGCTATTCTCTGCTGCTTGACCGTGTCACGGTCCCGCTCATTAAAGCGGAACGGATCCCGCCCGTCGAGGAAGCCGTCAATGCGCTCGGCCTTCCGATCATCGGCGCCGTTTCCGAAGACCGCGAAGTGTACCTACTCCCGGAAGGAGAGGAATTGCCGAAAGGATTCCGTTCTCCCGCGGAGAAAGCGTTTCTCAGGATCGCTAGACGGCTTACCGGTGAAACGCTGCAGATCGTTCTGAAAGGATAAGTTCCATGCTCGGGAAACTGGAAACCCGAAAAGTGAATATCCGTGACGTCGATTTCAGACTCATTCTCTACGTCGTGGCGCTCAGCGTCATCGGCATTCTTGTCGTGCACTCCGCGACGGCGAACGAGCAGACGAATTCGATCTTTTCCACGACCGTGAAGCAGATCATCGGCGTCTTCGGCGGGCTCGTGCTCATGGTCGTCGTCATGCTCGTCGACTACCACAAACTGACCAAGTATTCCTGGATCTTTTACCTCATAGCGATCGCAGGTCTGCTGTACGTACTGGTTTTCACGGGTTCCATTTCCGGCGCAAAACGATGGATCCACATTCCGAAATTCGGCACGATCCAGCCTTCCGAGTTCGCGAAGCCCGCACTGCTCGTGTTTCTTGCGTTTCTCATATACAAACTCGGGGACAAACTGAAGAAGTTCTACGGGATCCTTTTGTATCTTTTGCTGGCTTCGCCCGTACTCATCCTCGTGCTCATGGAACCGGACCTTTCGACCGCCATCGTCGTATCGGTGATGATCTTCACGGTGCTGTTTTTGGCCGGTCTGGAATACAAGTGGCTGCTCATCCTTGCCGCGATCATCGTTCCGGTCATCGTGCTGTTTCTCGTGGCCGTCTATCAGCCGGGGCAGGCGATCCTGAATTCGATCCTGAAACCTCATCAGGTGGAACGAATCAACGGTTTTTTCTTCCCGGAGAACTATCCGCAGATCATCTACCAGCAGAACAACTCCGTTATGGCGATCGGTTCGGGCGGACTGTTCGGTAAAGGATTAAACAATTCCTCTCTGGAATCCGTGAAATACGGCAGTTTCCTTTCGGAAGAGCAATGCGATTTCATTTTCGCCGTGGTAGGAGAGGAACTCGGCTTTTTCGGCTCCGTCCTCGTGATCCTGCTGCTTTCGCTGACTGTATACCGCTGTTTCAGACTGGCAGCCGCCTGTACTGACGATGTCGGACGGGTCATTGCCGGGACGGTCGGCGTTTCGCTCGCGACCCAGAGTTTCATCAATATCGGCGTCGCGACGCTCATCCTTCCGAACACGGGCATACCCCTGCCGTTCATTTCTGCAGGCTTAAGCTCGCTCCTCGGCACGTTCCTGATGATCGGTCTCGTACTGAACGTCGGGTTGCACGGACGGTTGAAAAGGAGGGTGTTCTTCGGATGAAAAAAGCGCTTTTTCCGGCAATGCTTGCCCTTCTCCTTCTGTTTTCCGCCTGCGGCATAAAAACTGCGGATTCGGCACGATTTTATGATAAATACGTTCTTTCCCGCATGGACCGCGGGATCGGCGTGGCGGATCGTCTTTCAGGAATGGCGGAGAATGTCGCCGTGCTGAACGATACGCCGTCCGATCCCGGCTATGTGACGTGTACAGCTGCCGGCCTGTTTTCCGAGGACGATCTGGTCACGCTGTATGAAAAAGAAGCGACGAAGCACGTTTATCCAGCGAGCATGACGAAATGCATGACGGCGCTCCTGACGCTCGAAAGCGTGGCGGATCTTTCTGATGAGATCCTCGTCACGGATGAAGCGTACGAAGGGCTGTCTGCGGATTCGTCACTTGCCAACCTGCAGCGCGGCGGGTATTATACGGTGAAGGACGTGCTGTACGGCCTGCTTCTTCCGAGCGGCAATGAAGCGGCGAACGTGCTCGCGATCCACGTCGCGGGAAGCGTTCCTGAATTCGTGAAAAAGATGAACCAGAGAGCGGCGGAACTCGGAATGATCAACACGCATTTCGTAAATCCGCACGGGCTGCATGACGCGAATCATTATACTTCGGTGTATGATCTCTATCTTTTGTTCCGCGTTCTGATTTCTCACGAAGAGTTTCTGGAGATCGCAGGATCGAAGAAGGCAGTCATTACGTGCCGTATGGGTGAAGAGAGGACGACGTCCGAACTCACGAACACGAATTCCTTCATCCGCGAATACGTCAAACCGCCGTCAGGCATTACTGCGGTGGCAGGAAAGACCGGATACACCGCGTCCGCAGGGCGCTGCCTCGTGATGCTTTCCCTGAATTCAAAAGGGAAGCGGTTCATCACGGTCATTGCTCATGCGAACACTTACGACGGCGTTTACGAAGAGACCGTCAAATTGATGGAGCTGATCCCGAATGAGTGAAGATGAGAAAAGAATCTTAAAACTGCCGAAGCACGGACCCGTTTCGTTCGTGCTCGTCATCTTTGCCATGGTGGCGGTTTATTTTCTCGTGCAGGGCATCATTTTACTGAATCATCATTCGATCCAGATCTATGACGTCAACGTCGCGTCCGACGACAATGCCGCCGCATTGTACAAAGGGATCATCCTCAGGAACGAGGTCACGGTCGAGAGCCCGGCAAAAGGGTATCTCAGTTATTACACCATGAACGGAGAGTGGGTTTCGAAAGAAAGGCTCATCTGCTCCGTGGATCAGAACGGAAACGTCGAAGAAAAACTCCGTATGCTGTTTTACGGTCACAGTACGCTGACTCAATCCGCGAGACAGAAGATCCAGGCGGCCATCCGGAATGCCGTGGAATCTTACGACAATCTGAATTTCGACACGGTTTTCCGTGCAAAAGGCGACGTGGAAGCCTCCGTGCTGAACGCCCTCATCAACGAAAGCGGGGATCTCAGTTCCAAACTCGTCGGCATGTCGTACGTTCCGTGTTATTCCGGAGAAACGGGCTTTTTCATGAACTGGTTTGACGGCCTTGAAAATGCTTCCGCGGAAAACCTGGATTCTTCGGTCTTTCTCACCGAAAACTACTCGAGAACGGAACTCAGGGGCGGAAACGTGGTGAATGAAGGAGAACCCGTATACAAACTGGCGCCGGATAACCGGTTCACACTTTCCTTCCTGATGAGCGATGCGGAGATTGCCTCCTACGGGACAAAAAAGACGCTGTCCGTCCGGATGGAAGACGGCCTTGAGCTCACCGGCAGTTTCTCGTTGAAAAAGACGGCCGACGGAAAGAACCTCGGCGTTCTTACCTTCCTGAAATACGGCGGCAATTACCTTTCGGAACGGTTCCGTTCGTTCCGGATCCTCGACAAGAGCGTTTCCGGGTTTAAGATTCCAGAGTCCTCCATCGTTACGAAATCGTTTTTCGTAGTCCCCGAACGTTTCGTTTCCCAGGGCGG
>JAEEIV010000086.1 GCA_016281555.1 Lachnospiraceae bacterium
CCGGTAGTCGGCATAGTTCGTCTGTTCAAAGAAATTCCCGACGTCGTATTCAATGGTTTTCCACTCCATGTTGAAGCCGAGGAAAATGCCGATCCCCAGCGTCATCATAATAATCATGGAGATAAACTGCGCCTTATAGCTCCATGCAGTCCGTAAGAGTTTCCGAAGCAGCATCACCACTCCACCTCGTCAGCGGAAAGAGGATTCTCCTGCTCTTCGATCGAGCGGATCTTTCCGTTCTTGACGCGGATCACCGTGTCCGCCATTTTTGCAATGTTCTGGTTGTGCGTGACGATCACGATCGTCTTTCCGTATGTCTTCGCCATCTCAAGAAGCAGTTTCAGTACCATCACGCCGGTTTCGGAATCGAGCGCGCCGGTTGGCTCGTCGCAGAGCAGGATCTTCGGATTCTTGCAAAGTGCCCTGGCGATCGAGATTCGCTGCTGTTCGCCGCCCGACAGTTCCGCAGGGAAATTGTTCAGGTGATCGGAAAGCCCCACCTTATCGATCATTTCCTTCGCATCCAATGCATTTTTCGAGATCTCCGAAACGAGCTTGACGTTCTCATAGACCGTCAGCGTCGGGATCAGGTTATAAAACTGGAATACGAAACCGACCGTGGACGCCCGGTAGTCGGCGAGTTCATTGTCCGTCAGTTTGGAAATGTCCGAACCTGAGACCCGGATCATGCCTTCGGTCGGGCTGTCCAGTCCTCCGAGAAGATTGAGCAGCGTGCTTTTTCCCGCGCCGGAAGGTCCCAGGATCACAACGAACCGGCCCTCATCCAGCGTAAAACTCACGTGGTCCAATGCCCGGAGTTCATGATCTCCGCTGGTATAGACCCTTGAAACGTCCTCAAATTGTACGATCGACATATTTCACCTCCATCATTTATCATCCAAGCGCCACGTCCAGCGCCATCATGACCGTAAACCCGAGTGCAAACATCACGACGCCGAGCCAGAATCCGATGACTGTCCAAAACATTTGATTTAGCGCTTTCAGTTAGCACCCGCTAACTGCTGCTCGAAAATAGAAAGAGCTCGCACTCTTTAAAACGCCATAGACGAAAGACCGGTGTTGCGTCAGTTAGCCACCGCTAACTGTTGTAGCACCGATCTTGTTATTTGTCAATGAAAAGCTTTGTTCTAATTGATTTTACTCCGCCTTTACGCTACAATGGTTTCGACGAACGATATCGGGCTGCAAATCAATGGTATGCAACACGCTGATTGGAGATTTGAAATGAACACTGATGTCAATCAATTGCCGGTGAGTTTGGATTTTTGGTGGCTGATCCCGATCCTTGCCGCCGTTTTACTGCTGATCTGCATCCTCCTGATCGGGAAGAAACGGGAGGACGTCTGGAGAAGGATCACGTTCATCACTTTGGGATTATCCGTGATAGCCGGCGCGATCTTCTACGGGTACGGTTACACTTACCTCTCGATAGGCAAAGACTACGCAGAAAACACGGTCATTGAGCAAGAGGGCGTCGCCCTGGTAAAGACTTTCCGCGCGCTGCTCTTTATGTTCTTAGGAAAGGAAGACATCAGTACGATCATCAAGGGCGTCCCGGCAGTGGCCCATCCTTTCTGGGTCATAGTGATCAATCTGTTTCACGCACTCGCCTTATATACGACGGCAAGCGGGATCATTCTGGTCTTCGGAACGAAGATCAGGGAATGGATCGTGTGCTTTGTCCTGCGGCATTTTCGCATCAGCCCGACCATCCATGTGATCTACGGGGCAAGTGAATCCTCGATTTCATTTGCCGAGCAATTGCGGAGCATCAACAAGCGCCATTACTACATATTTGTCGAAAGCAAAAGCACCAGTCTGGACAAGCGCATTCGCGGCAACGGAGCGCTGCTGTTCACGGATCAGAATGCCGTTGACGGCAACCGGAAATTCTTAAAGCGGATCGGGGTCATCGGCTGCTTCAAAGACCTTCGTTCAAAAAGAAACGTAAACGTTTATTGCCTAAGCGACGATTGTGCCAAAAACGAGCAATTTGCGCTGCATGTGGCGGATGCCGTCGGCGAGGCGTATTCCAAAAAACAGGACGGATCGAGGCCCTGCCTCGAAAACGCCAGCGCCACGGTTTTGACCGACAGCGCCGGATTCGGCAAGCAAATCCATGACAAAAAAGTCTTCGGTCATCTTTTGGTTTTGCCGAAAGAGGAACTGCTTGCCCGGGCCCTGATTCAGAAATGTCCTCCTTATGAAAAAGTGACTTTCGACGAAAATGCCAAATGCAATGATGAGGTATTTGAAGTTCTGCTCATCGGTTTCGGGCGGATGGCGCAGACCGTGCTGCGCTGGCTGATCATGAACAGCCAGTTCATCGGGTGCAGGTTCCACGCCACCGTCATTGCCAAAGATTACGAGGATCAGGCCGGACCTTTTGAGAAAAACTATGGGAGTCTGATGAGGGAGGAATTCAACTGCATCGATACCGGCATCACTCCCTTAACGCTCGATGCAAGAAGCAAGGTGGCCTACGACGTCATAGACGGGCTGACCGGTCAGAACAAGGAAAAAACGAGTTTGAAATATATCATTGTCTGTACGGGCAATGACAAGGACAACCGCGAAATCGCCCTGAATTATGCGGCATACCTTCCGGAAGACGTGGATTCCGTCTCCATCATCCAATGCTCTTCTGCCCGGATCACAGTGTCCCCGTCGAGCAGAAAGGAAACAGAACGTTCCTTCAATATCTACACGCCGGACAATCTGCAGCCCGTGAAACGCGACGAAACCGCGAAGCAGGTCAATGAATTATTTGATGAAACCGAATGGCTGAACGTCACCTATCATATCATTCAAAGCTGCCGCGCAAATGCAGACTTCATAAATGCGATCAGAAAAGCGTCCGGAGGAGAATGGAAACCTTTTTCAGCGAACAAAGACGTTCCCGGACAGATGCTGAACGCATTGGGCGAGATGGAGCACAAACGCTGGTGCGCTTTCCACTATTGCATGGGCTTCAAGACAATGGCCTTAGAAGATGCGAAATCCAAAATCAGTGAGAATGATGATCCGCAAAGCATCGAGAAGAAGAAACCGTGGAAAGACGATGCTCAAAAACTGCACGGCTGTATCGTTCCATGGGAGGATCTGGATGTCTTAAGTCTCGCCATGAAACAGGAAAAAAGCTATTTTAAAGACAAAGATATGCTCTTTATTCAACCGCAAAAAGGCGAATAAACCGGCGGAACAGTTCTAATCCTGCCAGGGATACGGCAGATTCATTTGATCAACATAGGATTGATTAACGGTAGTTACATTAATGAGCTCATATTTTGGATTGACAATGATTGTGCTGCCATCCTGATATGTCACAAGGATCAATCCATGCGCGAATTCAACGTCTACCACATAGTTGGTCGGGATCGTTCCATCCTTGCCGTCTTTACCGTCCTTACCGTCTTTGCCGTCGATGCCATCCTTGCCGTCGGTACCGTCTTTACCGTCAGTACCGTCTTTACCGTCGGTACCATCCTTGCCGTCGATGCCATCCTTGCCGTTTGTACCGTCTTTGCCGTCGGTTCCTGCAGCTCCTGTCTGGCCCTGCGGTCCCTGTTTTCCGGCTTCGCCCTGCGGTCCGCGTTCTCCGGTATCGCCTTTATCGCCTTTGTCGCCTTTATCACCCTTGTCGCCTTTGTCTCCCTGATCGCCCTTATCTCCCTTTTCGCCTTTCAGGTTGCCGATGGAATACGTTTTTCCGTTCGCCAGAGTGACCGTGACGTTGCCTTCCTTGTCTGCCGCAATATCGGCAATGCTGTCAGCCACCTGTTCAGGTGTAATCTCCTTTTCGGACTGACAGCCGGCAAGAGTCACCACTGTCAAAAAACTGAACAATAACGATACAATAATGATCCTTTTCATAACGTGTCTCCTTTCTCCTGATTGCCGACATAAACTACATAAGCAAATTATATTCTCCCGGCCGGCAGATTGTCAATAACGCGATGCATTGAGAATGCAAAAAAAAGCACCCTCTCACTTCGGATTCTCTCCGTGTGAAAGGGTGCATAAAATCTGAAAACGATAGCGTTACGACAGCGTCTTCAACGTCGGGAACAGCAGCACGTCCCGGATCACGGTCGCACCGGTCAGCAGCATGACCATCCGGTCGATGCCGAAGCCGATCCCGCCGGTCGGCGGCATACCGAATTCCAGCGCGCGGAGGAAGTCCTCGTCGGTCGTATTTGCTTCCTCGTCGCCGGCCGCAAGGGCGGCTTCCTGCGCCTTGAAGCGCTCCCTCTGGTCGTCCGGATCATTGAGTTCGGAATAGGCATTGGCCATTTCCGCGCCGTTGATGAAGAGTTCGAACCGTTCGACAAGCATCGGATCGGTCGGCTTCTTCTTCGTGAGCGGCGAAACGTCGAGCGGATGGTCACAGACGAACGTCGGCTGGATCATCTTGTCCTCGCAGAACTCCTCAAAGAAGAGATTCACGATATCGCCCCACTTATGGCGCTCTTCGAACTCGATGTGATGTTCCTTCGCGACGGCCCGGGCGCCTTCCAACGTTCGGATCTCGTCAAAGTCCACGCCGGCATACTTCCGGATCGCTTCGATCATCGTGATCCGTTCGAACGGCTTGCCGAAATCGATCTCGATGCCGTTGTACATGACCTTCGTCGTTCCGTTGACCTTCTCGCAGACCGTCCGGTAAAGATTCTCCGCGAGATCCATCATGCCGTGATAGTCGGTGTAGGCCTGATAGAGTTCCATCAGCGTAAACTCCGGATTATGCCGGGTGTCGACGCCTTCATTCCGGAACACGCGGCCGATCTCGTAGACGCGCTCGAGGCCGCCGACGATGAGCCGCTTCAGATAGAGTTCCAGGGAAATGCGGAGCTTCATGTCCTGGTCCAGGGCATTGAAATGCGTCATGAACGGACGCGCCGCGGCGCCGCCCGCGTTCGAAACGAGCACCGGCGTCTCCACTTCCATGAATCCCTGTCCGTCCAGATAATTCCGGATCTCTTTCAGAATGGCGGAACGCTTCACGAGCACTTCCTTGGCCTCATCGTTCATGAACAGATCCACGTACCGCTGACGGTAACGAAGGTCAGTGTCGGTCATGCCGTGATACTTTTCCGGAAGGATCTGCAATGCTTTCGTGAACAGCGTCACCGCTTTCGCGTGCACCGTGATCTCGCCGGTCTTCGTCTTGAACACGAAGCCCTCGAGGCCGACGTTGTCGCCGATGTCCATCTTTTTGAACGCCGCATAGGCTTCGTCTCCGAGGTCGTCCCGGGAAACGTAGCACTGAATGCCGCCGGTCAGGTCCTTGACGTTACAGAAGGACGCCTTGCCCATGACGCGTTTCGACATGAGGCGGCCCGCGATCTTCACGGTCTTCCCCTCAAACTCGTCGTAGCGGGCAATGATCTCCGCCGTATGATGATCCTGATCGAATTTCGTGATCACGTACGGATCATGCCCGGATGCTTTCAGATCCGCCAGCTTTTCCCGGCGGATCTTCAGAAGCTGATTCAAATCCTGTTCCTGAATTCTGTCTTCACCCATAGTCTTCTGCTCCAGCTCAATGATTTGGCAAGGTTTCTCAGGCCTTCTGGATCTTCATGATCTTCAGTCCGTAGGAGCCGCAGGGGGCGCTTACGGTCGCGATCTCGCCGACCTTCTTGTTCATCAAAGCGGCGCCGATCGGAGAAGCGTTCGAAACCTTGTTTTCCCGCGTATTGACTTCATTCGTGCCTACGAGATAATAAACGATCTTTTCTTTCGTTTCCGTGTCCTGAACGGTCACGACGGAACCCACGTACACGCGGCTCTCGTCCACGTCCTCGGAAGCGATCTCCGCATTGTTCAAAATGCTCTGGATCTCGGAGATGCGTCTCTCAATGTCCGCCTGCTCGTTCTTCGCCGCATCGTATTCCGCATTCTCGGAAAGGTCGCCCTGCGCTCTCGCTTCCTTGATCTTCTCTGCGATCTCGGCGCGCTTCACGTCCGTCAGCTCACGAAGTTCGTTTTCCAGCCGTTCTTTTCCGGCCTTGGTCAGCACGTTTTTCTTCATTTCCATTTCAAAATACCTCTTTTTCTTCCCGGAAAAGTACCGGCTCCGGGAACTTTACGCCGCCCCGAACGGGGCCCTGCTACGCAATCCGCGTATTTTACCAAAAATATGCAAAAAAGTCAATCTTTCCTTCGTTTTCCCTTACTTTGCGCCGCTTTTTTTCGAAAAGACCATCCGGATCGTCCGGAAAATGATTTTGGCGTCGAGCCAGAGCGACCACTTGTCAATGTATTCCAGATCCAGCCGGACGACTTCTTCGAAATCCTTGATGTCGCTTCTGCCGCTGACCTGCCAGAGTCCCGTAATGCCGGGCCTGAAGGAGATCCGCCGCTTCTGATACGGCCGGTACTGCATGTATTCGTCCAGCGTCGGCGGTCTCGTTCCGACGAGACTCATGTCGCCCTTCAAAACGTTCCAGAACTGCGGAAGTTCGTCAATGCTGGTCTTCCTGAGAAATGCGCCGACCTTCGTGATCCGCGGATCCTTTTCGATCTTGAACATCGGGCCGCTCATTTCATTGTCCTTCATGAGGTCCCGCTTTCTCTCCTCCGCGTCCCTGTACATGGACCGGAACTTGTAGAAATTGAAGACGCGCCCGTTCCGGCCGACTCTCTTCTGTTTGAAAATGAGCGGTCCCGGGGATTCGATGAGGATCGCCGGCGCCACGAAAATGCCGATGACAAAGGTGAGGATCAGGCCGAAGATCGAGCCGAGGATGTCGAAGATCCGTTTTATTGCGACCATCCGGTAGTCGAAAAGCCGGCTGGAAAAGGCCACGACCGGATAACGTCCGATCGCTTCCACCTGACTGGACCCGCCGACATTCATGTCCATGACGTCCATGTAAACATTGACCGTCACGCCCATCTGCTCGAAATCCTGGATCAGGTTCTTCAGCCGCGCGCGGTCGAATTCATCCCGGTACCGGACGAACACCTCGTCCACCACGTGCTTCGCCGCAAAATCGAGGTAATCCTTTTCCGTCTCGTCCAGTTCGAACACCGGAACGTCCTGCCATTCTTCTCCGGGCTCGGAAGGCGACCCTTCCGGCAATACCACGCCGATGACGTCCCAGACCGCCTCCTTCTGATGCTTCAGTTCTCCGATGATCTCCGAAACGTACTCCGCTTCCGTGAACAGCATGACGCCCCGCTTCGCGCCCGCGCCGGTCTTGAAGATCCGCCGGCGGTTCCGGATGAAAATGTGGAGCAGACATTGCAGGACCGTATCGATCAGGAAGAAATAGCCCATCATGAGACGGGACACAAAGACATCTTCCTTCATCGTGAAACCGATGAACAATGAGATCGCAACGAGGATCAGATTGTAGAGGGCCGTCAAAAGCAGTTCCTGATAACGCGAACGCTTGTACAGCGTCCCGTAGATGTTCATGACGAAGAAAAGGAGTACGTGCAAAATCGACAGCGTCGCGAGCAGCAGCGCCACGTTTTCCTGTTTTCTAAACAGCGAAAACGAGAACCCGTACCGGAGCATCCCCGAGAATACGGCGACTCCGAGGATCAGGACGAGATCGATCATGCAGACGACGAGTTGTCCGATTTGTGACTTCTTACGATACATGAGTTTCTGCTTTTTCCTGCTTCCCGCCGCAAAGCGACACCAGGACGAAGGTCCAGAGTGCAAATACGGACGAATTCACGACCACGGCTTCAAAGAAGAAGAACGCGACCGCGATCATCACGAATTCCAATGAAAACAGCACGATCCTGCGGTCTTTGGAACGGAAGAACCGTACCAGGGAATACCCGATCATGCCGAGAAGCGTCAGGATCCCTAAGAGACCCGTTTCTATAAAAGTATGTACGTACTGACAGTCGATCGCACTGCGGAATCTGGCGCCTTCGACGTTTTGCAGCCATTCGAGCGCCGAACCGCTGCCGGCACCGATGAAGAGATATTTCTGCCAGTTTTCGAACACGTACTTCGGCCCGTTGACGATCGTGAACATCCGGTTGTACCAGGAATCCTGATTCGGATTCAGTACCGTGAACCGGCCGATCACGCGTTTGTAAACGAGCACGATCCTTTCCCGGAATACGATGCAGAGCACGACGGCTGCAGCGAGCACCACTCCGAGAATGATCCAGAAGCGGGCCGTCGGCTTGAAGCGCTTTTCCTTCCCCTGTTCGCGGCGCATTGCCCGCTTCTTTTTGAGGAGCGGAATGGCTTTGATCGCGGCGAGAAGCGCCCCTGCCGCAAACGCCAGCCAAATGCACCGCGTATAGGTCAGGATCACCGCAGCGAGGAACAAAACGCCGTACGATACAGTCAGCCACTTCTGCTTCTCCGGATACCGGATCAGCGAGAATAACGCAAGCAGGATGTAGCAGCCGAAATAATGGCGGTATTCGAAGATGCTTAAGATCCCGTGCGTCTGATCGGCGACCGCGAACGGCGTTCCGCTCTTCAGGAACGCGAACACGTAGATCCCCGAAATCTCCTGGAACAGCGCCAGAAGAACGAGCACGGCAATGACCGGCCGGAACAGCCGGAAAAAGTCCTCATAATTCAGGAACCGCGTCAGGACGAACAGGATCCACGTGAACGAGATCTGAGACACCAGAATGTACAGATCTCTGGACTTCGCGATGAACACCGTGGACAGACAGCCGATGACCGCATAAATGACCCAGAGGATCATCATCGGACTCTTGATGAATTCCGAAACGGTGCGTTTGAACGCAAGCGGGAAGAGACAGAGCGCGATCACGGAATAGACGATGACCAGGACCGTTTTGATCTTAACGTAGCTTCCGACGGTGACCAGTAGGAAAAACAGCAGGATCAGCGCCGCCGATGCCCACGATAAGATGCGTTCTGTTCTTTTGTCCTTGATCCACTCAGCCATTTCTCAGAATCTTTGACGTTCATTGCCCGATAAGAGGGGCAATGTATTCTACCATAAACCGGACAAAATGTAAACCGTCCGGGTGCCGTTCACCATTCGCCGAACTCCAGTCTCAATACCTGATGCCTGTTGGCGCGCTTCTCCACCGGCGGAAGCGTCATGTAATCGCCGTACAGCACCGTAAGGTACGCGTCGTACCCTGCCGGACAAAGGAACTTCGTGTCCTCAAACGGAAGCTCCGCAAAGGACTGCACACTCTCCTTCGGGATGTATTCCCTGCCAAGCCGGACCATATCCGACGGAAAGAAATCGCCGCCGTCTTCAGCGTCGTAACGCCTGGTGATCTCCTCGTACTGTTCCACGAGTTTGTCCTTGTTTTTGAACACGCTGAGCGCCCGGACCGGCAGGTTTTTCAGATACCGTTTCCAATCGGTTTTTCCGTCCTCTTTCCACGTTTTATACCTGCACTTGGCGCGGAGCAATGCCCGGATCTTCCGGAGTTCGGCCGATTGCGACGCTTTGAGTCCGGGATCGGCGGGATACCGGTCAAACGGAAAGACGTCCACGAAGATCCCCTGCCGGAATGATGCCTGATTCCGTTCTTCCATATACACCGTGCCCTTTTTCATTACCTTGGCAAAGGGAAACGGATACGTTTTTTCGGACCGGTAGGTCACGAGTTCGTACGCATCGCGAAGAAGTCCGGGCGCTTTTTGAAGAAACGCGTCGTATTCCTTCCGGAGCAGGCCGACGTCGAGATCGTCGTCCCAGGGAATGAAGCCCTGATGCCGCACCGCGCCGAGCAGCGTCCCGTACACGAGAAAACACTTAAGCCCGAGTTTTTCCGCGACCCGCTTGATCTCTTTTGCGATTTCCAGCTGCACAAGCTGGAGTTTCCGTAAGATTTCCTGTTCCATCAGACTACTCTGCTTTCCGGCGCACCGCATACCAGTAATACTGTGCGATCTCTTCTTCGGTATAACGCTTTTTCGCATCCATGGGCGCGGCGGAACGCTGATACCCGTTTTTTTCGTAAAACCGCACCGCGCGCTGATTCTTCGGATCCACGCACCAGTAGACCGTCTTCAGTCCCCGCTCCTCAAACGCAATGCGGAGGATCTCCTTCATGCCGAACGAGGAATATCCCTTTCCCATGGCGCATTTCCGCACCGTGATCGCGAACTCCGCCTTTTTGCAGCGGATGTTCCGGAGACTCACCGTCCCCATGTATTCACCGTCATCCGATGCGATCGCGAGGTGCAGGTCCTTTTCGGATTTTCCCGCATTTTCGATGAACGCCCGGCAATCCGCTTCCGTTTTCGACGCGAAATCGGTGTGCATGTCGGCGACCACGAACGGATCGTGCATCCATTCCAGCATCGGCTGTACGTCTTTTTCTTCCAAAGGCCTCAGTTTCATTTCGTTTCCGTTTCTGTTTCCGTTTCCGTTTCTTTTTCTGTTTCCGTTTTTGTATTATCCTTCTGCTTCAGGAGTTTCCAGAACCCGAACAGTTTCTTCCGGAACACGATCATCAGCACGACGGCAATGACCGCGAACGCGATCCTCGGGATCAGGAACCGGTAGAGCAAAAGCCCGGAAAATCCGAGAATCAGGAAGCCCGCCAGCACGACGAGCAGCCATTTGTAGTCGTATGCCTCGTCCTTCAGCCCTTTCTTTTTCAGAACGGCTTTCATCGCGAGGTAATTGCAGAAGGCAAACACGACGTAACTCACCAACGTCGTATATCCGGCAATGACGTATCCAAACACCGGAATGAGCAGCGCGTTCAATACCACGTTCAGGACGGCCGCCGCGACCGATGAAATGACGAGGAGTTTCTTTTCTTCGTAGAAGAATTCCACGTTGATAAACAGTTGCGAATAAAAGAGGAGCAGCAGGCTCATTGCCACCGGGGGCACCACGTATTCCGCGCCCTGATACGCTCCGCCGGCCATGATGCCGATGATCTCCGGCGCAAACCAGATCACGAGCAATAATAACACTGCCATCAGAACGGCAATGACGAGACTTACCGGCCGGTTCTCTCTCTCCTTCTTCTGCCGGATCTTTTCGTAATACCACGGCAGATAGGAATTGTTGATGGCATTCAGAACGAAAGTCAGGATCATTGCCAGATTATAGGCGACGCCGTACATGGCCGCCTCGCCGATCCCCACCATCCGCTCGATCATGATGCGGTCGCTCTGATTGAAGATCGTCTGCGAAAGATAATACACGAGCAGCGGCAGGTTGAAGCCGAGCGCGTATTTCCAGTATTCCTTTTTGAACAGCGTTTTGCCGCGCGCCCAGTTCAGAATGAAAAGCACGAGGCCGAAGACCACGGTCGGGATCACGTACCCGATGATCCTGGCAATGCCCTTCTCTTCCGTATTCATGACGAGAACGAAGGCAATGACCGGGCTCAGGACCGCGATGGCAAGCGTCAGCAAAACGATGCCCTTGTAGTGATAGTCGAACCGCTCTTTCCCTGTCCAGAACATCACGGCCGTATGCATCAGGATCTCGGCGACCATGAGGAGCACCAGCGTCGTCGGAAGATTCAGCAGCTGATTCCAGAACGAAGTGAACGGCAGATAGACCGCGAGGAAAACGAGGGAAAGCATCAGGCAGACGCCCTGAATGGACGCAATGTAGCCGTTTCTGTCCTTCTCGAATTTCACCATCGCCCGGGAAAACGAGCCGTACGCCAGATTTAACGTCAGGAAAATCGAGAAAATGCCCTGCCACGACTGATACACCGTGTACTGACCGTACTGTTCCTTCGTCAGAAGCCGCGTAAAGAGCGGCATCGTGATGAAGGAAAGGCACTTCAGGAGCACGTTGCAGACCGTGTAGGCCGTCGCCGCCTTGACCGCAAGCGGCATCCGGTTCCATTTTTCCCGCAGTTTTCCCACCATTGACCTTACCTGAACCGGTTCACCGTATCGATCACGTGACCGATTTCTTCTTCGCTCATTCCGTAATACATCGGAAGGCTGAGTTCCGTCCGGCTGATCTCTTCCGCGATCGGGAAATCGCCTTCTTTGAATCCGAGATCGCGGTAGCATTCCTGCAAATGCATCGGGATCGGATAATGCTTGTTCGTACCGATACCGGCTTCGTTTAAGAAGCGTTCGAGTTCCGCCCTTCTTTCGGTCCGTACCGCGAAGATGTGCCAGACCGGCTCCATGTCTTCAGGCACGTAAGGAAGCGTGATGGAGGGATTGTTCATGCCCTCCAGATACTTCTTCGCCGTTTTTCTCCGGTCTTCGTTCACTTCGTCGAGGATCGGAAGTTTTGCGGCAAGGAACGCCGCCTGCAGTTCGTCCAGACGGGAGTTGTACCCCTGATAAATGTGGTGGTATTTGTAGTCCGAGCCGTAGTTTCCGAGCGCGCGGACTTTTTCGATCAGGGCATCGTCATTGCCGGTCACCGCGCCGGCGTCGCCGAGCGCACCGAGGTTCTTTCCGGGATAAAAGCTGAATCCGGAGAGATCGCCGAACGAACCCGCTCTTTGTCCGCGGAACTTCGCGCCGTGGGCCTGCGCCGAATCCTCGATCACAAACAGACCGTGCTTTTTCGCGATCTCCATGATCCGGTCCATCTGACAGACCTGACCGTACAGATGCACCGGGATGATCGCCTTCGTTTTTCCGGTCAATGCGTTCTCGATCCGGTCGGGATCGATGTTGAACGTCCGGAGGTCCGGTTCCACGAAGACCGGCCGGGCGCCGACGTACGTGACGGCAAGCGCCGTCGCAATGTAGGTGTCGGACGGAACGATCACTTCGTCTCCCGGCCCCACGCCGAGCGCTTTCAGGGAAAGCATCAGCGCGTCGAGCCCGTTCCCGACGCCGACCGCATATTTCGTTCCGACGTATCCGGCAAACGCTTTTTCAAACGCCTTGTCTTCTTCTCCCTCAATGTACCAGCTGCTTCGGAAGACCCGGTCGAACGCTGCACGGAGTTCTTCATTCAGCCGTCTTTCGAGCGGCAGGAAACTTACAAACGGCACTTTCATCAGCGTTTTTCCTCCCCGACGTACTTCAGAAACTCGTCATAATCGCGGATGTAGTCCGCCTCGTCGTACAATTCCGAAGCGAGTACCATGAGCACCGCATCCGGAGAAAAATCAAACATTTCCCGCCACATGACGTTGGAGACGTACAGCCCCTCGTACGGTTTTTCGAGCGGCACGACCTTGGTCTCGCGTCCGTCGTCGAGTCTGACCTTGCAGCTTCCGTGGATGCAGATCAGGATCTGTTCCAGAGACTTGTGGGCGTGCTTGCCGCGGACGACCCCCGGGATCGTGTCGTACATGTAATAGACCCGGCGGATCGTGAACGGAATGTCCTTGAACTCCTCCAGAGCCACGAGCTGCCCGCGGTCGTCCCCGTGGGGCTGAAATACGTATTTGATCACCTGCATGTTTTGCCTGCCTTTCCTATCGAACGATCCGTCCTCTTTACGACGGATCCTCTTCATATCCGGTCAGTAACCGGAGGTCCCCGTCCGTACGGGTCTTCCTTCCGGAACGTTTCATCCTCCATCTGTAATACGGCATCAGCGGAAATGCGCAGATCTTCCGTACTTTTCCGGAGAAGCCGTCCTTCCGTTTCCGGAGATAATTCCGGTAGCGATTTGCCCACCGGTCCGTCGCCGTTTCCGTTTCCAGAATCAGCGCTTCCGTCGCGTCAAAATCTTTCTTCAGGGCTTCCGCCCACTTCTTTTTCTTCGCCGACGAGATCCCGGTGCCGTACTCGTACCAGATCCCCTTTTCCGGGTAATGCCCCGGAATGATCCCGTCAAAGACCATCAGGCGCACCGCGAAATCCTCCGCATAGCGCACCCGGTCCGCCATACGGCTGAGATACGCTTCCAGAACGTCTCTCCGGAACAGTAACGCCGCGCCGAGCGCGGTATCATTGGCGAGAAGATACGCCGTGCCCGTCTTGTTCCGCGAAGGCTTCCCCTCGTAGAGGTCCACGTTGGCCGGCGCCGGCCGCACCTCGGTGATCCGGGGAGGCTCTTCCGGGAGGAAAGCGACCGCGTCTGAAAAGGAAACGGAAAGATCATGCTCTTTCATGAACTCCGTCCAGCGTTTCATCGTATCCCCGGCGTAGATGGCATCGCCCGCCGCGATCGCTTTCACAAAGGTGCCGCGCGCCTCTTTCACGGCCGAGAAGAGGTTCCGAACGGTACCGCGGTTTTCGGGATTCCGGATCACCCGGAACCGGTCAAACTGCTTTTTGGACGCGCATCCGTACAGAAACTCCGAAGGGTCGAGCGCGGAACCGTCGTCCGCCGCGATCACTTCAAACTCGATCCCTTCCTGCGAAAAGATCGAATTCAGCGTTTTCCGGATCGCCTGCCGGTCTGAATTGTAGGTCAGAAGAATGACCGAGAGTTCCATAACCTATCCTCACGATGCGCTGCCGGACCACTTCAGGCGGAGCCAGTTCCTGCCAGTTTTGACGTTCCGGAAGAAGTCCTCATTTTGGCAAAGCGCCAGATACATCAAAAGTTCAATGAAGAACAGATACTCAAACTGAATGTTGTAGCCGAAGCCCTGGATGAACCAGACGAACAATAATACGCCGTACCGTACGTCCTTCCTGACGCCGCGAACGAAAAGCAGGGCCAGGAAGCCGTAATAGGCGAGGAAGCCGACGATCCCTCGGGACAGGAGGATGTTGACGACGTCGCTCTCCACCGCCCAGCTGGACAGCGTGGTATACCGGCCGTACATCAGAGTGATCGGATAACCGGAACAGCCGTAGCCGTAACCGAACAGGATCTTCAAGGGATCTCCCTCCGAAAACACCTTCCAGTAATCCGAATAATAGCCAAGATGCGCGCTCGTGCTGGCATCCTTTTCCGCGCCGAAGAACCGGCTTGCAAGGGATGCACTTACGTCCAGCACCTTCTGTCCGAGCCCGGTGGCAAACAGACCGGCGAAAAGGAGCAATGCCAGCGCGGCCAGGATCGCCAGCCGGTTCCGTCTGATCCGGTTCTTCATGCGGAACAGATTCGCAAAAAACACGATGACGGCAACGATGAGCACGCCGATCAATGCGGTCGAATTTCCGCAGATGAGCGCTGCGCCGAGAATGGCCGCGCGGATCAGCGGATGATCAAAGAGCATGTATCCCATCACGAGGACCGGTGCCAGGACCGCCGAATGCCACGTGAGCCCCGACGGGTAGAACACATAACTTCTGATGAACGTCGCATTCTCGACGAGATGCAGCGTCTTTACGAATACGAAGGCGTTCAGATCGAACTTGAAGACGGTGTAACAGACGGCCTGCAGAAACAGCCAGGCGATCTGTATGAGCGTCATTGCCTTCAGTGCCCGGATCACCACGCCGAATACGTCGTAGTTTTCCTTCACAAGTTCCCGGATATATACCAGCGTGATGAACACCGGGATCTGCATGACGGCCAGCACGATCGCGCTCTTCTTGTAACTGTCCGGCATACCGCTTAAAAATGCGGAAACCGCCGACAGGAAGAGTTCCGCGAAAATGAAGATGACGAGCCAGTATTTCGGCAGGATGATCCGCTTTTTCTTGCAGAGCATGTATGCGGAAAAGAGCACCTGCAAAAGCAGCGAAAAATACTTTCCCTTGATCTGGAGCACGAACATCGACGAAGTGAGCACGATCAGGAAAATGAAGACGCGCTCAATGACCGGCAAGGGTTTCTTTGCCGTACTCCGGTCTGTGAAGTTGTTCCGTAACGTCAGCGTCATTTCGTATACTCTCTGCTGAAAAGAAGTCTGATCTTCATCGCGGTCCGGCGTGCGAAGATGCCGGGATGACGAAGCACCGCTCCCGCTTTTTCGGAAACCGATCCGTTCTGCCATTTCCGGTCAAAGAGCCTCGCATTTTCCAATATCTGGATGTCCTTCTCGGGAAACCACGGGATCTTTTTCAGGAGTTCCGCTGCTTTCATCGTGGATTCCCCCATCTTCAATACAGACTCTGAGAGATTCCTGCCGGTGAACCGGTGCACGTACAGCGGCGTTTCATTCAGTGAAAACCGCTTTCCCTGCTCCAAAAGAAGGAGCCAGAGAAACAGATCGTCCGCTCCGTTCTCGCGAAGCGCGCGGTCCGTCCATTCTTCCGGGATCAGGCCTTTTCGCAGCAGGCACTGGCCCGGCGACTTGATCACGTTGTGCGAATAGAGGTAGACCTTCTCGTCATTGAGACGCAGCATTTCCGCCCGTTTCCGGTATCCCGGCATGCGGTTTCCGCTCTCATCCTCCATATAGTAATTCGAGACGGCCATCCCCGTGACTTCGCCGCAGTCGATCTGGCGGGTCAGAAATTCCGGGAGGATCTCGTCGTCCTGATCGAGAAACAGGATCCACTCTCCTTCTGCGCTCCGAAGTCCCTGCACCCTGGCTGCGTGAATACCGGAATTCTCCGGCATTTCGAGGACCCGAACCGTAAAACAGAACTCGCCTTCCGGAAGGATCACCCGTTCCTCCGGACTGTCATTGACGAGAATGAGCTCCACGCCGCCGTCCGGATGCGCCTTCAGAAACGTTTCCACCGCCCTTTCGAGATTCGAAAACAATGCCCCGAGGAACGCATTTCCCCGGTAAAACGGCGTGATCACTGAAATTGTATGCTCATTACCGCGCATTGTCATTCAACGTGCTTTCGTAGATTTCCATCAGCTGTCTGTAATTCTCTTCCGGCTGATACTTTTCTTCGTAATCGGCCCGTGCCTTCCGCCCCATCTCCGCTGCCGTTTCCGGCTTCGCCCAAAGGGTGCGGATCGCTTCGATGAAGCCGTCCCGGTCACCAAGCGGCACCTTGAGCCCGTTCTCGCCGTGACGTATCGCCTCGCTTGAGAACCCGAGATCCGTGGCAATGACCGGCTTTCCGAGACTTTCCGCCTCGATCTCCACCATAGAGCAGCCCTCGTACCAGATCGACGGAAAGATCACGAACTCGGCCTGCTTCACGATGTACAGACACTCTTCCCGCTCGACGAACCCGAGGTAATGAACGTTCGGCCGTTCTTTCGCAAACTCTGCGAACTCGTCTTCCAGCGGACCTCGTCCCATGACGACGAGCGGAACGTCCGTCACTTCCCCGAAGATCTGCATCAGCATCCGGATGCCTTTTTCCTCGCCGATCCTGCCGTAAAACACGGCAAAACGCTCCGGAAGAGTTCTCGGAGTACCGGCTGCGGACTGATTCAAAGGATCGATGACGAAATTGTACTTCTTCACCATCTTGCCTTCGTCAAAGCCGGCGGATGTTAAAAGACGCATCTGCTCATCGTTCAGGCAGACGTACCGGTCGATCTGATCATAAAAACTTCTCCGCTTCCGGTGATACCGGAAGATCGCGGCCACGATGAAACTCTGCAGGCCGGATCCCTTGAAACAGTGCTTCTTCCGCATCCGGAAGTAGTGCCCGTCCGCACATTCATTGCAAAGCTTCCCGTTACAAAGGGAGGTCGCTGCCGGACAGACGAACCTGGTATCGTGCAGGGTGGCAACCACCTTGCAGCCGCACTTCTTCGCCGCATAAAGGACCGACGGCGAGAGCAACGGAAAGAAGGTGTGCACGTGCACGAGATCCGGTTTTTCCTCCCGGATCAGTTTCCGGACGGCGGCGGCATGCTTAAATGACCATAGCATTCCGAAGGTGATCTTCAGTTTTCCGAACAGCCCTGCCCGGTCGAATTCGTCATTGGCGGCCGAATAACGCACGACCTCGTGTCCGTGGCTTTCGAGGAGCGCCGTTTCGCTCCGGAACACCACGTCGTCGCCGCTGGCGGATCCCTTCCGGTGGAAGTTGTGAATGACCAGGATCTTCATCGTTCTCTGTCCGCTGCCGTACCGAGGAATACCTTTTCGTATTCACCGGCGATTTTCTCCCAGCTGTATTCTTCGCGGATCCGCTTCACGGAAGCTTCTCCGTATTGTTCGCGTTCTTCTTCCGTCAATGCCTCCGCCCGGCCGATCAGCGAAGAGAGATCCCCTTCGTCCAACGACCAGTACAAGGCCGCGTCCTCCGCCACCTCGCGGTTGAATTCCACATCGAAGAGCAGGTTCAGTTTCGTGCTTCCGAGTGCCTCGAGAAGCGACGGATTCGTGCCGCCGACGGAATGCCCGTGCAAATAGGCGTACGCCTCCTCCCGGACTTTTTTCAAAAGCGCCGGTTCGTACAGCGTGCCCGTGAAAACGATCCTAGGATCCTTCGAAAAATGCAGTTTTTCTTCGAGTTCCGCCCGGAACCGCTCGTTTCCGTTCGTGATGACCGCAAGTTTTTTCGGCGTTTCCGTCTTCATGAATTCGCGGATCATTGTCTCAAAATTGTTTTCCGGAACGAACCGCCCGACGATGAGATAATATTCCTTCGGCCGTAAGCCGTTCTTATTCATCCATTCCCGGAACGCCGGGTCATCGTTTCCGATGCCGGACGGTTCCGGATCGGAGCCGTAGGCAATGAACGCCGTTTCCGGCAGATACTTCCGGTAGGTTTCCTGCACGTACCGCTCGATCCCGCGCGAATCGCAGATCACGAGGTCCGCCTCGCGCACCATCTGCTCTTCCGACCGTTTCCAGTAGGCTCTGACCGGCGCGCTCCATTTGGAACGCTTCCATTCGTGACCGTCCGGATTTAAGAAAAACCGGCCGCCGACTTTTCGTACTTTCCGCTTCAATCCTTTGATGAACGGGCCGATCCGGCAGGTCATCACATAGAAGACCGGTGACTCGAGCCCGTGCTGTTTCGCAAACCGGATCGCGGCAGCAAACGCCTTCCGGTCGTACAGCACCGCGACGGCGGGGCCGATCTTCGGAACGCTGAATTTGACGACGTCCGCATTGTGATAGCGGAAGCGGACGACGTTTCCCTTCCGGTCCCGTTCTTCCTGCGAAACGCCGGACAGTTTCGACTCGTCCATCGCCCCGTCACCGGACGCCTTGCAGGCCACGTGATAATGCAGCCCCTCCGCGTTCTCGTGGCAGGCCGTCAGATGATCCACGAACGTCTCATACCCGCCGTATTGTCCGACGGACTTTGCGCCGATGAGAAACACGTGCCGCGGTTCTTTTTTGATCTCTTCGTTCTGCATCAAATCAGCTCTTCAGAAGCACCGTGCCGAGCACCTTCTTTCCGGAGGTCCGGATGCCGTTCAGGTCTTTCTGCAATGCTTCGCACTTCGACACTTTCAAGTGCCGGATCAGCACCACGCCGTCGACTCCGGCGATCTTCCGGTTCAGCTCGAGGTCGTTGCTGAGATCTTCTTCCGCCACGACGTTCGTGCCGTTCTTCGTAAGTTCATTGCCGAGTTTTTCGGCAAAGGCTTTCGCCTCGCCGTCTGCGCCTTCATACGAAAGACACACCGACTGATACGGCCGGCCGTCCTCCGCAGCGCTGAGCCGGTCGCGAACCTTGGCAATGCCGTCCGTTTCAGACAGCGCTTTTTCTCCGACGGTGGCGAAAAGCGGCAGATCGAAATACTCCCGGATCTCTTCTTCCGTCTTGATCTTATCGCTCAGCACGTAGGCAAATCCGAAGATCGCAAGGAATCCGACAAGACCGAGCGCCGCCCCGATCAATGCCCATTTCGGCTGGATCCAGCGAACGCTCTTCGCTTCCGGGGTTTCTTCCTTTTCCGTGCTGATCAAAGCGGTGTAGTAGGCCTTTTCTGCGGTCGACATGTTCGTCGTGCACTTTTCGATCGCAGAGTTGATCTTGACCATCCGGTCAATGACCTCCTGATGGGCATCGGAATACTCCTGACCTTCCCACTTGGGATCAGCAAGTTCGCGGCTGACCGCAATGTACTGCTCGTTCAGCCATTTGTAATTCGACGCCGAAGATTCCGCATGCTCCGCTTCGGCAGCGGTCAGCACGGATTTCAGGGAATTCAGCGTTTCCGCTGAGGAAGCGCTCGCTCCGGAGGCTTTTCCGGCCTTGTACACCCCGTAAAAGTTCAGCGCGAGCGCGCCGGCGATCACGAAGCAAAGGGCAACCGGCCACTTCTTCAAAAGTGTCGCAAATAAATCTTTCAGATAGATCACTCGTTCTTTCATACCGTCTCCCTTGGGCAAAAAAGCCCTCAGTGTTTTCGCGCCCGCACCGCCGTCAAACCGACGCCCGGGATCCGGGCACTCTATCACTAGATAAAATATAATACCACAATCGCCCGCGCTTGTAAATAAGAAAAGACAGGGCGGGATCTTCTCCCGTCCTGTCCGGCCATTTGATTCTTTTTGCTGCGGTCACACCGGAAACGTTCCGCGATGATCGTTCTCCAAAAAGTCGAGGATCCTTGAAGCGCTGTGTTCATATTCCTTCCGGATCGCTGACAAAAGCGCTTTCCTGTCTTCCTTTCCGGCATCCTCTCCCGCAAGCAGACGGTCGGTCTCTTTCTCCGCTTCCGCCCAGGTTTTCGGATAATACAGCAGCTTCGTCATCGAGGTAAACGGCTCATAGAGCGGTGATCCCGGGAGGTCCTTCAAGTAAAGGATCGGGATCCCGTACAAAAACGCATTCACGATGATCGACGAAAAATCCGTGAGCAGAACGTCGGTCTCGGTAAGCGTGTCGTTGACGTCCGCATTGGCGTCGATCAGGATCCCTGCCTCGCGGTAGCGCTGTAAAAGATCCGCCATCTCTTCTTCCGTCATCTTCTTTTCTTTGACGGCATTTTCGTACAACAAAGGATGCGGGCGGAAAATGAGCCGGACGTCCGGATGGCGCTTCACAAACCCGAGCACGTCTTCCCTGTAGTCATAAAACGACGTTCCGCCGTAATGGTCCGCTTCCGTCCAGCGCGGGGTCCAGAGCACCGTCAGAGGATACTCTTTTCCGTGAACTGAGCCGGATTCCGCCGAAGCTTCCAGCGAGGGATATCCCTCATAGACCGTGCGTGGACAGCCGTAAGCCTTCATCTGCACGCATTGCTCTTTCGAGGGTGCGAACGTGAGATACGAATACCGGAAAAACGGCGTTTGATAATAGGATTTCGGCTCATGAAGCAGGTCGAAACAATAGGGAATGTAGACCGTTTTCGAATGCTTCAGAACGGACTTCGCGTGCAGCCGTTTCGGCAGATAGAGTTCCCAGCAGCGCTGGAAAATCACATAGTCAAAGTTCTGTTCCGGAAGCTTCTCAAATTCCAGACCGAGCGTTTCGGTCGTCAGGATGCGCTCCTTCGGACAGCGATGCTCAAAGTAGGACAGTTCCTCCCCGTATTCCTTCAGTCCGCCTTTCACGAGATCGAAAGAAGGGACCGCGATGAGGAAGGGATCGAACCTCGCGTCACCGAGCATGGCTTCAAACACGGGCGCATTCTTGTTCCAGACTTCCGGCATCTGGGCAATGAACCCCACCCGGATCTTTCCTTCCTTGCGCTCCGCGCGGTCGAATGCGGCAATGAGTTTTTTCGCTTCCGCCTTTTCCTTCACCGCAACGGCCGCGCGCCCGGGCGCGGATTTTTTGACTCCGGCAATGAATTTTCCCGCAATTTGACGAATGCTCACTCTGTCCGTCCTTTCTTCCGCTTTTCCGCCAGCCGGAAGCAGAACCGGTCCACGCCCATCCGGAAAAGAAGCACGTAACACCCCGCCGTCCGCAAGAACCGCGGTTTTCCGGAAGAGAGCGCCCCCAAAACGTCGTGCGGATAGGCCCGGGAACTCTTCAGGTATTTCCCGCAGGTCTCCTCACGGATCATTGCCCGGTTTTTTATGAGCGCCTTCATCGGCCGGTACATTCTCGAACGCGCCGCTGCCCGCATGACGAAGGGACCGGAGTCGTTCATCACGTCCTGATAGATCATAAGTTCCGTAAGGTCGAGTTCGACGTTTTCCGAGCCGTGCATGATGCTGCCCGACCGCTGGCGGTAAGCGAAGGTGACCTGATCGTCGTACGCCCATTTCGCGCCTTTTCCGAGGCTGAATTCCAGTCCGGTATCGTCCGCAAACCGGTTCAGAAGACTGTCCGGGGAAACCCTCCGGAACACGAAACAGGAAATGTGCAGATAATGCGCGCTGAAGTATTGCGCCGGGGACAGACGCAAAGGGAGGACCGTCTCCTTTTTCCCGTCGTCATACACTTTTTCATAGCCGGAAACGTAGGCAGCATACTCCGGATTCTTGTCCAAAAATTCCACTGCAGTGCAGATCTTGTCCGGATCCGTGAAGTAGTCGTCCCCGGAAAGGATCAGAGTGTAGTCTCCCGTCGCCGTCGCAAGCGCTCTCTTGATATTGTCCGAAACGCGAAGGCTGGGAATGATGCCGTCGTTTTTCTCGGGACGATTCATAACGTAGAAGCTGACGGGGCACCGGTTTGCCAATTTTTCCGGCAGTTCGGCCAGGTATTCCTGACTCCCGTCGGTCGAGCCGTCGTCACCGATGATGATCTCGAGATCGGAAAACGACTGCCCGGTGACGCTTCGGATCGCCTCCCCAAGATACTCCCGCTCATTGTATGAAATAATAATGACGCTGACTCTGGGCATCCTCTCTCCCGTCCCGTTCGTTTCGTTTGCTTTGACCGGCACCTGCCGTATCGGTCTTATTATACAACATTGTGCAACCTCGGTCAAAACGTTTTTTCCGATAAGGAAAAACATTGACAAATATAGGTTTCAATGATATCTTGAAATAGTAGGGGTGGCATATCCCCGAACTCACGGGAAGGAGACCTGTCATGAGTAAAAACGGCTTTACGAAAACGCTTGCGAAAATCGAAGATTGGTTTGACAAACCGAAGCACATGAAGGTGCTGATCCTTTTTGCCCTCGCTTTTTATCTGCTCGGATTCATCGTCTATGAGTCGGCCGTGCAATGGCAGATCGGGACGGAAGTCATTGCCCTTCCTGCGATCATTGCCCTCGTAGCGGCGGTATTTCTGGGTCAGAAAATCGGTTCGCTCGTCTACGGCGGCGGTCTGGCGCTGCTCGCCGCTGCGCACGTCGCGTCGATCTTCAGTCCCGGAGTCCAGTGGGCGAATGAGCCGGTCGGAAGCGCTCTCATCATTGCAGTGGCTTCCATTCTGGCGCTCCTGCTTCTTGCCTCGGCACTCTACTATTTCCTGAAAGGAAAGCTGATCGGCTCGATTCCGAAAATGATCATTTCCGTCGTTGCCTGTCTTCTTATGGTCGTGACGCTGATCGTTCGTCTCGGTGCCCTTTTCGAGGGACACGACACATGGGATTCCGATTCGATCCAGCATGCGGGGACCGTACTGATCACCTTCGGTGCCGCCGCCATGGTCTTTGTCTGGCTGTCGACTGCGTTCTTCGTTCCTTTCCGTAAAGAAGAGCCTGAAACGGTTGAGGAGACTCCGGTCGAACCTGAGACAGCACGCGAACAAGGTTGATTTGAATGAATTGAAAGTTTTTACAGCGGATGTCTGAAAACGATGATCCGCTGTTTTTTTTAGGGAAACCGTGAACTGCGGCAACCCCGGAAAGAAGGGCATGATGTCACGTGAAGAAGTAGAAGAAACCATCGTTCCGGTCGAATCGACCGACGATCTCGCGTTTTATGACGTCCGGAAAGCGCCGTTTCACGTCTACGGTCTCTTTTTCGACGAGGAGGAAGGCGTGTTTCGCCGGATGCCGAAGGAAGCGGCGGAACGGGTCAGTCCCGGCGTGCTTCTTCGCTCCACGCGCTCGGCGGGCGGGCGGCTCCGCTTTTTTACGGACGCCGAACGGATCGCGATCAAAGTAAAATACGCCGCCTATTGCCGGCTGAATTACTTTTCCGAAGCCGGAGCGAACGGCTTTGACCTCTATCTCGACGACAGGGAAAGCGGGCAGAGCCGCTTCGTCAAACTCTTTCCTTTCGAGACCGATTCCAAAGAGGGCTTTACCTCCGAAATCAAATTCAATTCGAGAAAGCCCCGGTTCCTCACGATCCATTTTCCGGGGTACGCGGCGGTTTCGGAGCTGCTCGTGGGACTTCCGAAGGATGCTCTCCTGAAACCCGGTCTGTCTTACAAGCCGGAGCTTCCAATCGTCTATTACGGCAGTTCGATCACGCAGGGCGCCTGTGCTTCGCGCCCCGGCAATGCGTATGAAAACATCGTCTGCCGGAAGACCGGCATCGATTACGTGAACCTCGGGTTTTCCGGGCAGGGAAAGGGCGAAGCGGAAATGGCAGGATACATTGCCTCGCTCGACATGTCCGTATTCGTGATGGATTATGACCACAATGCGCCGAACAAGGATCATCTGAAGCAGACACACGAACCTTTCTTTAAGATCTTCCGCGAGGCGCACCCGGAAACGCCCTGCATTTTTATGTCCCGGCCCGACTTCGGCCCGCTCACTTATGAGCAGATGCAGGGGCGGAAGGACAAGATCCTTGAAACCTACCGGAACGCCCGCGAGAACGGGGACCGGAACGTGTATTTCATTGACGGGGAAAGCATGTTCCGGGGGCCGTACGAGGATTACTGCCTCGTGGACAACGTCCATCCGAACGATCTCGGCTTCGCGCTCATGGCGGACGCCGTGATCGCCATGCTGGAACGGATCAGACTGCACCGGGACTTTGACTGAACGCGCCCGGATAAGGAGAAACCATGGAATTCATTTGCTTCACCGAATCGGAAAAACAGAAGTACCGCGAGGAACTGCTCTCAATGACCGTTGCAAGCGACCGGGAATTCGTCCCGCCGCTCTCCTGCCGTGAATCCACATTGCAAAGTTGCTTAAGCGAAGGCGCCGGCGGAGCGGAGACTTCCTCCGTGCTTCCATACTTCGAGGAAATGATGGCGCAGGAGATCATTGCCGCTATCGAAGACGGAAAAGTGCTCGCCTTCCTCTCCTACCGGAAAGATTTCACCTCGGACGTGATCGGTGAGGATACCTTGCCGAATCTTTATCTTTCCACGATGATCTCGAGACCGGAAGCGCGCGGGAAAGGGATCGGAAAACAGATCTTTCTTTCTCTTTTCCGGGACCGTTACCCTTCGCGGCGCGCCTTTACGCGGACCTGGTCCACGAACGACGTGCAGATCCACGTTTTCGGAAAACTCGGATTCAAGGAAATCAAACGGGTGAAAGACGGACGCGGACCGGGTGTTGACACGATCTATTACGAAAAGCCCGCGGAACAGGAAAACCCTGCGAACCCGGATCTTTCCTACGACGTCATCGTCGCGGGCGGCGGCTTCACGGGATGCGCGGCGGCGCTCTCGGCTGCCCGTCTCGGAAAGAAAGTGCTCCTCATTGAAAACGGCGGCGCGCTCGGAGGCGCGGCAAATCACGCCCTTGTGTATCCGTTCATGCCGTATTATACGACGGTCAAAAAAGAGGACGGAACCGAGGAACGGTTCTATCTCTCCCGCGGGATTTTCCGTGAACTCACGGACGAGATGGAGAAAGCCGGTTTTTACAACGCGGACAAGCGCTTTGATACGGAAGCGCTGAAACTCCTGCTCGACCGGAAACTCACGGAAGCCGGCGTCCGCGTCCTGTTCCATGGAACCATCTTCCGCGTCGGAAAACAGGGCAGGCTTCTGACGAACGCCGCCGTCGCGACGAAGGCCGGTGTGTACCGCTTTTTTGCCAAGATGTTCATTGACTGCACCGGAGACGCGGACCTTACCGAATTCGCCGGCGTGCCGACGAGACTCGGACGCGAATCCGATCACCTTTGCCAGCCGATGACGCTCTGCTTCCGCGTGGTCAATGCGGACAAGAAGAAGTTCTTCGAGAACCGCCCGCTCTACCAGTCGCTTTACAAGGAATGGCTTGCCGAAGGACGGACCTCGAACCCCAGGGAAAACGTTCTGGTCTTCGACTATCCGGTCGACGGCGTGCTGCACTTCAACACGACGCGGGTCGTGAAACTGAATCCGGTGGATCCTTTCGACGTTTCCGCGGCCGAAATGGAAGCGAGAAAACAGGTGGAAGAGCTGATGGCGTTCATGAAGGAAAAGAACATTCCGGGAATGGAAAACGCGAAGCTTTTGTCCACGGCGGACTCGATCGGCGTCCGGGAGAGCCGGATGTTAGACGGCGCTTATCTTCTGACCGGGAAAGACCTCACGGACTGCGTGAAGTTCAAAGATGCGATCGCCGCAGGGAATTATGACATTGACATCCACAATCCGGAAGGCAGCGGCACGAGCCACTACTACTTCCCGGCCGGCACGTGGTACACGATCCCGTACCGCGCATTGACGCCGAAGGCCGAAGACGCAGAAAACCTGCTCGTCGCGGGACGGGCGATCTCCGTCGACCACGAGGCGCAGGCTTCCATACGGATCATGCCGATCTGTACGACGACCGGCGAAGCCGCCGGTGTCGCTGCCTCCGTCGCGATCGACGAAGGCGTCAGTGTACAGAACGTCAACATCAAAGAAGTGCAGAGAATACTGAAAGAAAACGGCGCGTTTATCGGCTAGAAAGCCTCTTCAGCGCTTCCCGGAGCAGGTCGGAAACGGAGGCGAACTCTTCTCCTTTCAGTTCCGACATGACGTTTTTCACGTCTGCCTTTCCGTACCCGAGTTCCTGCAATGCGAGCGCGGCCTCTTCCGTCATCGCGGCGGATTGCACGGCCGATTCCGGCTCGTAAGGTTTGACCGGCTTGAACGCCTTCGCTTCTGAGAGGCGGATCCGGTTCTCAAACTGCAGATAAAACGCATACAGGTCAGTGAGATCGAAGAATTTCGTCTCTTCAAAGATCTTCCGGACAAACTTCACGGAATACAGGTATTCGTCCTCGAGATCGCCGTCATGGTTCCGGACGGTCGTGAATCCGGAAAGCACGATCGTTTGGATGAACGGAGAAAGATTGAAGAAATGGGCGCCGAGGAAGACGCCGAGGCTGAATATCGTTTCCGCATATTCCGATTTCAGTTGGGAAGCCGGCTTTTTCTTATAGCCGAGCTTCCCTTCTTTTGTGAGGACCGGGGCTTCCGATCCGAAGTCCTCGATCTCCGGGAGGTCGAGGTCCGCGGACAGCACGTCGCCTTCCAGTTCATAGTTTACGCGGACGTCGTAGGGCAGTTCGAGATGATTCATGAACGAACCGATGAAGCTCTCAATGGTGTCCTCGTCCCCGTCCGCGCTGAGACGGTACAATTCCTTCTTCGCTTCATTGTCCGATTCCGCAAAGGCCTCCTCGAACTCTTCCGCCGTCATGACCTGCTCGGCATAGCGGTGCAGGTGAAGCCGGACTTCCAAAGCCTCCTCGTATTCCTCCAGGATCGCGCGCGCCGGACGCACGACTTTTGAGGAAAGGTCGGTCGTTCCGGGCGCATCCGTGGTGATTCCCGTAAGTTCCGACATGCTGACGGACTTCCCGGTCGCGTTCGGCTTCTTCACGAGACTTTCCGCCGGCTTTGTGCTTCCCCCGTTCGGCTGTTTTGCGGCTCGCCCGAGTCCCGCGCCTTCCATCAATCCGCCGAGTCCGGCAGCGGAGATCTTTTTCCGGTACGAAAGGCCGGTCCCGTTGATCCCGACAAGCGACGGGCTTAAGTTCAGAAACGTACCGCGCTGTCCGAGCGTCACGGACGCCCCCTTCTTACCGACCGTCGCGCTGACGCCGCTGCCGGAAAAATTCAGGCGCAGGTAATTGCCGAGTCTGATCGATTTTGAAAAGCGGAGTCCCATAAGTCATCCCTTTCTCGTAAACAAATTCGGAGAATAGAATTGTCCTTTGCTGAAAATGACGGCCTTTTTGTCTTCCTTGAACCGGACGTCGGTGACCGGATCGCTCGCCTTCTGGAACACGCCGTTTCCGCGGTAGAGAAGGAACTCGTCCGCATCCCGGTAATACGAGAGTTTCAGCCGGTTTTCGCCGACGTATTCGAACGTCATGTCGCCGTAGGCAGGATTCTCATATAAGCCGTTAAAATCGTACTTGCTCAAATCTTCCGCGCTTACTTCGGCCTTCGGCAGGCATTTCGCCTCATAGTCCGGTTTCGTAAGAAAGAGCTTGATCCTCCGGTCCGCCTCTTTGTGATAGTCCGGTTCGACGCGGTCTAATGCAATGTCCAGCAGGATATCCTTTAAAAGCGAATACGGTTGGGAAGCGCTGTTGATCATCACGGCGTACCCGGAATTCAGATCCCGGAAGAAGCCCATCGCCGAACGGTATCCGAAGAGCACGCCGCCGTGATAGCAAAGCCGCTCGCCCCGGTAGACCGAGGGCGCGAGCCCGAGGGCGTATTGCCTGGACCGGTCCGGCCAAGCCGTATCGCACCAGAAAATGTTCGGACGGATGAGATTCAAATATCCCTCTTTGGAAAGCAGTTTATTTCCGTCCGGAGCGGTGCATTGATTCGCGAGGAACTTGATCCATTTCTCGACGCCCTTCATGTTCGTCACGATCCCGCCGGGGCAGTTCGTGACCGGGGCGCAGGTCTTCGGATCCACGCGCTTCAGTTCATTGCCGACCGTATCGTAGCCGACGGCATAGCGCGTCTCTTTTTCATCCCGGTAATTCCGAAACTGCAATTCGATCCCGAGCGGCACGCCGATCTTCTCCCGAAGGAGCTCTTCGTAGGTCTTTCCGGTCACCCGCTCCGCGAGGTAGCCGAGGATCGTATACATTTCGTTCTGATATGCGAACTTGTCGCGGAAATCAAAGCAGGGCGCAAGGTCCAACGCACGTTTCGACGCCGAGTAAAGATCGCGGCATTCGTCGTCGAACATGCTGAAGCGCTGCTTGTTGTGGCTGCAGATGCCGCTCCGGTGGCAGGCGAGATCGCGGAGCGTCATGTGCTCCGTCACGTACTCATTGTACGCGTGATACTCCGGCCAGATCTTTTTCACGGGATCGTCCCAATGAAGCAGCCCCTCGTCCTCGAGCATCGAGATCAGCACCGTGCAGAAGCTTTTCGACATCGACGCGATCTGAAACAGCGTATCTTCCGTCACCGGCGTGCCGGCTTCCCTGTCCTTAAGGCCGAAGAAACTCCGCTCCACGGTCTCGCCGTTTCGAAACGAAAGCACGGCGCCGCCCGCGACCGGGATGCGCTCGCCGATGTAGTCAATGGTTTCCTGAAGTACCGGATGCATGGTCTCCTCCTCAAATGAACTTTTCAATGGCTTTTCTGAACTCCATAAGGGCTTCGGTGTCCCCGTCCTCCACGGCATGCGTGATGCAATGCGCCACGTGCTCGTTGATGATCTCTTTCCCGAGTCCGGTCAGCGCGGAGCGTACCGCGGCAAGCTGGATCAATACGTCCGCACAGTCCTCGTCCGCCTCCAGCATTTTCTTCACGTGTTCGAGATGCCCGATCGCGCGCGAGACGCGGTTGATCTCACGCTTCTTTTCTTCCGGGTCATGATGATGTCCGTGTCCTTCCATTTCCGCCTCCGCCTCTCTCAGTCCCTGAGCCAGTCAAATATCTGCTGCAGTTCCCCGTCCACGTCCGGATGGAACTGCGTCCCGATGATCTTGTCGCCGTACTCGATTGCTTCGATCGTTCCGTCGTCCGCCCGGCCGGTCACGGTGATGCCCGGCGCCGGCTCTCCGATGCAATAAATGTGGAACGAAGCTCCCATGATCTCGGTTTTCCCGAGGATCTTCGCAAGCTGCGAATCCGGGGCAAGATGCACCGGATGCTTCACGGAACTTAAGTCTCCGCGCGGCAGGATCTCGCTCGGATAATGCCCTTCCACGCGCTTCAGAAACCGGTAGGTCCTCCCTGCCGAATTCTGCCGGTAGAACTCACCGACTTCTCCTGTAAACCCGCACTTTTGCGCCTCTTCCTTCGCGCCGAAGTACGTCTGGACGCTCTGGCAGCCGAGGCAGATCCCGAGAAGTTTCTTCCCCGTTTTGATCGCGTATTCGACGAGTTCGATGTGAAACGGGTTCATGGCCTTTCCGCCCTGAACGATGAACGCGTCGCAGAGATCTGCGGCTTCGGTCTCAAGCCGGCAGTCGACCGGCAAAATGCCGACGGGGATCAGCCCGGACGCTTTCGCTCTGACGCAGTACGTGTCGGTAAAAAAATACTTGTCAGCGTACCGGTCTTCCGTCTTCCCGTAATTCAACGCATACGGCACGATGCCCACCACTTTTTTCCCGTTTAGCATATCGGCTCCTTTCCCAAACTGCCGCAACTCAGGTCTTTTGTTCAATATAACACCCCAACCTGCGGGTGTCTACCTTTTCCTTCGGAAAAAAGAACGAAAACCATCCCCCCGGGAGGCTTACAAACCCGTTTCGATTCTGCTATAATTCCTGCTTGGATGCGCGGACTGCACCGGTCCGCCTTTCTTCTGAAGGATCCTGATGATCATGAGACCGACCCTTTCAAAAAAGAAACTGATCCTGCTCATCCTGCTGGCCGTTCTTCTGCCTGCGGGAATGATCCTTGCGCTGTTCTCCGGTCCTTCCGGCCTTTCGCTGCCGGATGCGTTCCGGGCATTGTTCGGCGTCGGGAGCAAGACCGCGGTCCGGATCGTTCAGAACACCCGCGTCCCCAGACTGCTTTCAGCCGTCATCGCCGGCGCCGGGCTTTCCGTCTCCGGCCTCATCATGCAGACCTGTCTCGGCAATGACATGGCCTCCCCTTCGACGCTCGGCGTCTCAAACGCCGCGGTCTTCGGCGCGAACCTGTCGATCATTGCCTTCGCCGGCGGCTTCCTTTCCACCGGCCACAACGTGCAGAACTATATGTCCGGCGTCAATCCTTTCGCGACGTCGGTCATTGCCCTCATTTTCGCGGTACTTTCCGTACTGGTCATTCTGGGGCTCGGGAGGCTGAAGGCCTTTCACCCGGGCGTCATCGTGCTTTCCGGCGTCGCCCTCGGTGCGATGTGGACCGCCGCGACGACCGTGCTGCAGTTTTACGCGACCGACGTCGGGCTCTCGGCGGCGGTCATCTGGAGTTTCGGCGACCTGGGGCGGGCGACGTACCGGACCGACCTCATACTGCTCGCCGCAGTCACGGTCTCCGCAGTCATTTTCCTGCTTCTGGCACGGAAATACAACGCGCTCCTTTCCGGAGAGACGACCGCCGTTTCCCTCGGTGTCCGGGTGGTCAGGCTCCGTTTCGTCTCTCTGTTTCTCGCTTCGCTCGTCACCGCGGTCTCGGTTTCCTTCCTCGGCATGATCGGTTTTGTCGGGATCATCTGCCCGCACGTGGCAAAGAAACTCTTCGGGCAGGACCACCGGATCTCGATCCCGGTCTCGATGCTTTTGGGGAGTCTCCTGCTGCTCTTTGCGGACACGTTTTCGAGAACCTTGGGTCAGGGAGCCGCCCTGCCGGTCGGTGCGATCACGTCGCTTCTCGGGGCGCCGTTCTTCCTCTTTCTGCTCTTTTCCGGAAAGGGGGCGAGACGATGATCGAGATCCGCGACCTCACTTTCCGTTATGAGAAAAAATCCGCCCCGGTGCTGGACGAACTCTCCCTTTCTTTGGAAACGGGAAAGATCGGCGTACTGCTCGGCCGGAACGGCTCCGGAAAAAGCACGCTCTTAAAAGTCCTGCTCGGACTTTTGAAGGCGGAAAAAGGCGAAGTGCTGGCGGATTCGGAAAACTTTTTTGCTCTTTCTCCCCGGGAAAAGGCGAAGCGCATCGCCTACGTGCCGCAGGAACTGAACTTCGGCGCGCTCTCCGTATACGAGACCGTATTGCTCGGCAGGATCAGCCGCTTCGGACTGTTTCCGGGTCCGGAAGACGATGCGGCCGTCAGGAACGCCCTGGCAATGACCGGACTCGCCGGATTCGAGCAGCGGGACGCCGGACGTCTCTCCGGCGGAGAAAAGCAGAAGGTCGCGATCGCCAGGGCGCTCGCCCAGGAGGCGAATCTCCTGCTCTTCGACGAACCCACGGGAAACCTGGACATTGCCAATGAACGAGCGTTCCTCGACACCGTAAAGCGCCTCGTGTCCGAAAAAAACATCACGGTCCTCGCCGTCCTGCACGACCTGAACCGGGCGCTCTCGTTCGGCGACCGCTTCTTTTTCATGAAAGAAGGGCGCATTGCCTTCTCCGGCGGGGAGGAACTGTTCACGCCGGAGCTCATTTACGAAATCTTCGATACCCGCGTCCGGACGGAAACCGTCGACGGACAAAAGATCATACTGGAGGTATAAAAATGTATCGAAAACTGATTCGCCTTGCGGCGCTCGTCCTGGCCTTTCTGCTGGCGTTCACCGCCTGTCAGCAGCCGGGAAACGACACGGAAGCCCCGACGGAAGGAACGACGGAAGCTCCGACGGAAAGCTCTGAACAGAAGACCGAAGCCACGGAACCTTCGGAAACGGAACCCGCGGAACCGGAATCGTCTGAAACGGAACCGGCAGAGCCGGCTTCGGAAGAAAAGACGGTCACCGACATGATCGGCCGCGAAGTCACGGTCAAACCGAGCAGCTATTCGAAGGTCGTCTGCATCGGCGCCGGCGCGCTTAGGATGTACACCTACGTCGCAGACGTCGGACTTCTTGCCGGCGTGGAAGACATCGACAACGAATCGCTTGAAAACCGTCCGAAGATGTTCGACAAAGTCGCGCGGCCCTACGTGCTCGCCTACGGCGACGTCTTCCAAACACTGCCCTCCGCGGGCGTCGGCGGGCCGAACGCACAGTCGGCCGAAGCCGAGAAACTGCTCGCACTGGAGCCCGACATCGTGATCTCGGAGTATGAAGACGTGGAAAAGGAAGATAGTCTCGCGGAAGCGCTCGGCGTACCCGTCATCACGCTCCGCTCCGGCCCGAACGGTGTATTCGACGAAGCGTTCAAGGGAAGCATGCGGCTGCTCGGCGAGATCTTCGGAACCGGGGAACGCGCGGAAGAACTCATTGCCTTCATCGAGAGCGAGGAGGCGGAGATCTCTCGGAGGACCGCTGGGATCGCGGATTCCGAGATGCCTCTCGTCTACATCTGCGGCCTCGGCAACTGGGGCACGACGAATCATCTGATGACAGCTTCCAGCTACTATCCGTTCATGGTCGCGCACATCAAAAACGCGCTTTCCGACGAGACGAAAGGCATCCATCCGATCGAGGAGGAAACGTTCCTTGCGCTCGGAGAAACGGCCGATATCCTGATCCTCGACGCCGCCGCCGTGAAGAACATCAAGCCGCTCTACGCAGAGGATCCGACGATGTTCGACACCTTCAAGGCCTGGCAGGAAGGCGAGGTCTATCTCGAAATGGCGTACAACGCCTATTATACGAACTACGAGATCGCCCTCATAAACACCTGGTTCCTCGCAAAATCCGTCTATCCGGACTATTTTTCCGACGTTGAGATGGACGCGAAGACCGACGAAGTGACCGAAATGTTCCTCGGGAAAAAGCTGGCAGAGGAGATCTACGCCCTGCCGCAGAGTTTCGGCGGCTATCAGAAGATCGGCACGGAAACCTTCTTTGACTGAGGCCGGCAATGATCCGACAGGAAGAAGTCATTCAATTCTTTGACCGGCTGGCCGGAAGCTGGGACGCCGACATGATCCGGAACGACGACGTCATCCGGAAAATCCTGGACAATGCCGGTGTCACGGCAGGCGTGTCCGTGCTTGACGTCGCCTGCGGAACCGGGGTGCTCTTCCCCGATTACCTTGCCCGGAACGTAAAAAGCGTCACGGGCGTCGACGTTTCTCCGGAAATGGCGAAGATCGCGTCGGAGAAATTCCGGAACAATGAAACGGTCCGCGTCGTATGCGCGGACGTGGAACAGTTCACCTCTGAAACGCCTTTCGACGTCGTGATGGTCTACAACGCCTTCCCGCATTTTCCGGATCCCGAACGTCTCATCCGGAACCTCGCCGGGTTCCTGCCCGAGGGCGGGCGGCTGTCCATTGCCCACGGCATGAGCCGGGAGGCGATCAACGCGCACCACAGCGGCACAGCGTCGCACGTTTCGAACGGTCTGATGCCGGCGGACGAACTGGCCGAGCTCTTCGAACCGTGGTTCGACGCGGAAACGGTCATCGACGACGAACAGATGTATCAGGTGGCCGGAAGAAAAAAGTAAACCGCAGGAAGTTCTGCGGTCCGGACAAAAAAGCCTCCCGGCGATACCGGGAGGCTTTTCCTTTGAACGGAGAAGATGGGATTTGAACCCATGCACGGGTATTAGCCGCCTACTCCCTTTCCAGGGGAGCCCCTTCAACCACTTGGGTACTTCTCCAAAGTTGAATAAAAACGAACTATGAACGGAGAGGATGGGATTCGAACCCATGTGCCCGTGAAGGCAAACGGTTTTCAAGACCGCCTCGTTATGACCGCTTCGATACCTCTCCATAAAGGGTCTGGCCTTGCGGCCCTCCTCAAACGCCTAAATAGATTATCACAGAGCCCCGAAAAAGTCAACCGGTTTCAAAAGAAGTTTACGGGAAGATGCGTAAACCCCTGTGACCGCGGAAAGAACCGTCTTGCCATCGCCTTGCGTGAATGATATAATCAAATCATCAAGGAGGTGCATCATGGAACAGGTGGTACAATTCTTAAAAGAAGCAGGCGTATATTATCTCGCGACGATGGACGGCGACCGTCCGCGCGTCCGTCCGTTCGGCACTGCGCACGTCTTCGAAGGAAAACTCTATATTCAGACCGGAAAGAAAAAGGACGTGGCGAAGCAGATTGCAGCAAATCCGAAGGTGGAAGTCTCCGCGTTCAAGGACGGAAAATGGATCCGGCTCTCCGGCGAGCTCGTGGAGGACGACCGCCGAGAGGCCAGAGTCTCCATGCTGGACGCTTATCCTGAGTTGAAGGCGATGTATGATCCTGACGACGGCAATACTGTCGTATATTACTTCAAAGATGCGACGGCTGTGTTCGCTTCGTTTACGGAGGCGCCGAAGGTCGTGACGTTCTGAACAGGACGCCTTCAGTCAAAGCGGCTGCTGACCTTTCAGCAGCCGCTTCTTTTATCTTTTCATTTCGTGCCGGGATCAAAGCGCTGCTTCGACCGCTTTCCGGACCTCCTTCATGTCGACGGTCGGCTCGAAGCGGGCAATGACCTTGCCTTCACGGTCCACGAGGAACTTCGTGAAGTTCCACTTAATGTACGCCTTGTCGCCGAACTTTTTGTTGTTCATGTCCGCGAACTTATTGAGCGCGGCATTCTTGAGACCCTTGCCGAAACCTTCGAACGGCTTCTCGGTCGCGAGGAAAGCGAACAGGGGATCCGCCGTCTCGCCGTTCACGTCAATCTTCGCGAACTGCGGGAACTCCGTTCCGAACTTCATCGTGCAGAACGTGTGGATCTCATCGTCGCTGCCCGGTGCCTGGTTCGCGAACTGGTTCGACGGGAAATCAAGGATCTCGAGACCTTTTTCCCTTAAATCCTTATACATTGTCTCGAGCGGATCGTAATGCGGCGTGAACCCGCAGCCCGTCGCGGTATTGACGATGAGTAACAGCTTGCCCTGATAATCCGACAGGCTGACGTCGTTTCCTTTTCTGTCCTTGACCGTAAAATCATAAACTGTCTTCATTTTTGTAACCCTCCCTGTATTATTTCAGTTGCTCTTTTGCAAATTCCTTGGCGCGTTCAAAGTCTTCCGCGGTCGGCAGCCCCTTATTGATGAAGATCCAGGACGCCGCGCAATGGAACTCCTTTTCGCTCAACCTGATCCCGAGTTCGTCGGTCACCTTCTTCACCGCGTTTAACGTCGAGGCACCGGACGCAGCGGTATTCATGTTGATCACTTCACCGATCATCTCCTTGTTCCGTTTTAAGAAGTCCCTGACGCGGCCGTCAATGTTCGCCGCGTACATCGCGTTGATGAGGAAGAGCCTGTCCGCCTTCTCGGTAAGGTCCTCCGTGACGTCAAGCGCCTCGATGCCGATCGCCTCTGAAACGGCATCCGCGAGTTTCTTCGTGTTTCCCTTTTTGGATTTCGTAAAATACCGAATCGCAATATTCATGTCAACTACTCCTTATTTATGTTTTTTCTTGATCCAATCGATGATGATGAGATAAAGGAACCCGACGATGAGAAGCCCCGCAAGCAGCGCGAGGATCCACCAGACCGTGCCCATATAAGGCAGGCCGCTCATAAACCCGAAGGCGCCGACCGGGCTTCCCCAGTTCAAGAAGAAATACGGATAACGGATCCCTTCGAGGAATTCCCAGCCGAGCACATATCCGATCCCCGCATAGATCACGTAGGCAAGCGGCGGCAGGACGATGAAGAAGACGTCACGTTTTTTTAATCTTCCAAACGGTCCCACCACAAAGAAGTCGGCGATGGCGGCGATCGGAACGACCACATGGGTTAATACGTTTTGGAAATTCCATGCATGATTTCCGAGGGTCGGCGCCAGAACGAACGTGAAAACCGCGCCGGTCAGCGTGATCGACACCGTGAATACAAACTTGATCACCTGCCAGACGCGGCCGATTTTCGCTTTTCCGAGAAGGAGCACGCCTCCGACGAACGCGACGAGCGCGATTGCAATGTTCGACTGGATCGTAAAGAACATAAAGACCCTGCTGCCGCCCATGAAAGTACCCGCTGACGACGTCGCGGTAATGATGACGCCCGCAGCCGCAGAAACAAACGTCAAGGTCTTTAAAACGATCGAAAGGGTCCGGCTTTTGGATGGAATACTCATATGCGTTCTCCGACTCACTGCTTCTTTTCTTTTTCTTCGTCGAGCAGTTTGTAAAGGATCCGGTAAAGCATCGCCGCGTCCTCCGGTGAAAGATGAAACTGCTTCGCGATCGATTCAGGTACGCAAAGCGCCTCTTCTTTTAACCGCTCTCCCGCTTCCGTTAAGGTGATCACGAGATTCCGCTCGTCATCCCTGTCCTTCTCTTTCCGGACGAAACCCTTCGCCTCCAGTTTCTTCAGAAGAGGAGTCACGGTATTGGATTTGAGGCAAAGCGTCTCGCAGAGGAACTTTTCATTGACCCGCTTCTCTTCCCAAAGCACCATCATGACGATGTACTGCGTATACGTGAGGTTGAGTTTTTCGAGTAAAGGCTGATACTTCCTCGTGATCATGTTCGAGACCGCGTAGAGCGGAAAACAGAGTTGATTCTTTAAACGCAGAGCTGCGTATGGATCGTTCATACAGGATTCCTTCTCTTCTGCGCCGCACCCGATAAAGGCGCCCACACGTCCTTTTTATATCGCATGCGACTTATTCTGCCGTTATTATATCGCACGCGATATGATATGTCAAGTATTTTTTCGGAAACCCCTCGGTCGATCCGTAAAGTCTCATTGACTCGCGGATACAAAAAAAGAGCCGCTCACCGCGGCTCAGACACCTTCGTAATCCCATGCGGGAATGAAGCTTTCTTTCATGGTCTCTCCTTCCTGGACGTAGGCGTTTTGGACGCCTAAGCCGAGGGCGAAGTCAATGAAGCGCTCATACTCCCGTTTCGTGACGGTGCGGCAGAGTTCCGGATGGTCCTTCCACACCCCCATGACCGTGTACTGATTCATGAGGCTGAACCAGACCGCGTCGCCGTAAGTCCGGTAAACATATTCTACCGTGTCCTTTCCGTTCTTCACGTGCCCCGGCAGCAGGAGGTGCCGGACGATCACGCCTTTTGTCATGATGCCGCGTTCATCGAACGCGGGCGAGGGGCATTGACGGACCATTTCTTCGAGTGCCTTCTTCGCTGCCTCCGGATAGTCGGGAGCCATGGAAAGAGCGCCGGCGAGTCCGGCGTCCATGTACTTGAAGTCCGTGAGATACACGTCAATGAGGCCGTTTAAGGCCTCCAGCGTCTCTTTTCGTTCATAGCCGCCCGTGTTATAGACGACGGGTATCGATAATCCGCGCGATTTGGCCTGTTTTAGGGCTTTTTCGATCTGAAAGGCATAATGTGTCGGGGTGACCAGGTTGAGTGTGTTTGCGCCCCTTTTTTCGAGTTCCAGGAAGATCTCCGCAAGCCGATCGACTGTGACTTCCTTTCCGAGAGTGAAATCCGACAGCGGTTTGTTCTGGCAATACAGGCACCGTAAGCTGCAACCTGCGAAGAACACTGCCCCGCTGCCCTCGGTTCCGGAAATGCAGGGTTCCTCGTAATAATGCAGCGCCGCGCGGCCGAGGAAGACGCTCTCCCCGGTGACACGGCAAAAACCGGCTTCGCCATGAAGCCGGTTTTTTCTGCATTTTCTCGGACAGATTTCACAAAACGAAAGGTCCACGGTGTTTCCTTACTTCGCCTTCGGGCCCGCTTCGGTGATCTCCTTCGGCATGTTCGGATATTTCGTCGTGAAGTTCTTCTCGAACATTTCCGCGAGCTTGTTCGCCTGCTCGTCATACGCCGCCTTGTCGGCCCAGAGGCCGCGCGCGTCGAGCATTTCATCCGGCACGTTCGGGCAGGTCGTCGGATAGTCGACGTTAAAGACGTCGTGATGTTTGTACTCTGCCTTTTCCAGATCGCCGTTCAGGGCTGCGGTCACCATGGCCCGGGTGTAAGCGAGTTTCATCCGCTTCGCGCCGGACGCCGCCGAGCCGCCCGCCCAGCCGGTGTTCACGAGGTAGACCTTCGTGCCGTACTGATCGAGCTTGTCGCCGAGCATTTTCGCGTAGACCGACGGATCCATCGGCATGAAGGGCTCGCCGAACAAGGTCGAGAACGTCGGAACCGGCTCGGTGATGCCGCGCTCCGTGCCGGCCAGTTTCGAGGTGAAGCCGGTGACGAAGTGATACATCGCCGCGTTCTTCGAAAGGCGCGAGATCGGAGGCATGACGCCGAACGCATCGGCCGTTAAGAAGATCACGACCTTCGGCACGCCGCCGACGGACGGAACTTCCGCGTTATTGATGTATTCGATCGGATAGCCGACACGCGTGTTCTCGGTCAGCGAGCCGTCCGCGAAATCGAGTTTCCGGGTCACCGGATCCATGATCACGTTCTCGACGAGCGAACCGAATTTGATCGCATTGTAGATGTCGGGCTCGTTTTCCTTCGAAAGATTAATGCACTTCGCGTAGCAGCCGCCTTCGAAATTAAACACGCCTTCAGGAGACCAGCCGTGCTCGTCGTCGCCGATGAGCTTCCGGTTCGGGTCCGCGGAAAGCGTCGTCTTTCCGGTGCCGGACAGACCGAAGAAGATCGCGGTCTCTTTCGTCTCGGGGTCCATGTTCGCCGAGCAATGCATCGGCAGAACGTTTTCCTTCGTCATGACGTAGTTCATCGTCGAGAACACGGACTTCTTGATCTCGCCTGCGTACTGCGAGCCGCAGATCACGATCTCGTGCGCTTCGTAGTCGATGAGGATCGCCGCCTCGGAGTTCGTGCCGTCTTCCTCGGGGATGCACTTGCAGCCCGGCGCCACGATCATCGTGTAATCCGCCTCGCCGAAGTTTTCCAGTTCTTCCGCGGTCGGGCGGATGAGCAGCTGATGGATGAACAGGTTCTGGGAAGCGAGTTCGTTGATGATGCGGAACTTCTTCGTATGTCTCGGATCCGCGCCCGCGAAACCGTCGAAAATGAAGACGTCCTTGTCTTTCAGGAACTCGACCGCCTTCTTCCGGATCTTCAGGAACCGCTCTCTGGTGATCGGCATGTTCACCTTGCCCCACGCGATCTCATCGTGCACGCCTTCCGAATCGACGATGAACTTGTCTTTCGGAGAACGGCCCGTATATTTGCCGGTCGTCACGACGAGCGCTCCGGTATCGGACAGAGTGCCCTCTCCCCGCTGCAATGCAAACTCCGTCAGAACGGCGGGTTCCAGATTTCTGTAAACGTTTTTCGCCTCAATGCCGAGTTTTTCAATTCCGTAAGTATTCATGATCACCCCTCTCTCCGGTGCCGGCCCCAAGCGCATGAAGCCGCTGCCGATCCTTCATTTTTAATCGTTGTTATTGTACCATAAAAACCGCCGCATCGCAACTTCAAAATCGCAAAAGCGGCGGCTTTTCCAAGCTCTTACTGATTCTTTTCCCGTTCCAGCATGTACTTCCGGATCCGGCCGATGCCGGCCTTGATCTTCTCTTCCGACGCGGCAAAAACGAGGCGGACGTACTTCTTTCCTTCCGGACCGAACGTATCGCCGGGCACCAGAATGACCTGTGCCTTCTCAATGAGGTCTTCCGCGAACTCATTGCCGGTCACGCCGGTCTCACTGACGTCGATGAAAGCGTAGAACGTGCCTTCCGGCGCGTAGCACTTCAGTTTCGGGATGTCGTTGAACTCGGACACGACGAGGTTCCGGCGGACCGTGTACTGACGGATCATCTCCTCAATGTCGTCCTGCGGACCCGTAAGTGCCCTGAGCGCCGCCCACTGCGTCGCCGCATTGACGCCCGAAGCGACGTGCTCCTGCATCCGGCTCATGCCGTCGACGATCCGTTCGTTCGCGATCGCGTAGCCGACTCTCCAACCGCACATGGCATACTTCTTCGAGAAAGAATTGACGACGACAGTCCGCTCCTGCATGCCGGGGAATGTGGCGATGCTTCTCGCATGATGCCCTTCATAGACGATGCTGTTGTAGACTTCGTCGGACAGTACGTAGAGGTCGTGTTTCACGCAGAGTTCCGCGATCTTCTTTAAGGACTCTTCCGTGGCGATGCCGCCGGTCGGGTTCATCGGGGAATTGATGACGACGGCCTTCGTCTTCGGCGTGATCGCCTTTTCAAAGGCCTCGAGATCGAAGGCGAAATGGTCCTTCGCGTAGCAGGGCACGTAGACCGGCTTTCCGCCGCGGATGTGCACCATGCCCGCGTAATTGCAGTAGGACGGGTCGCCGATGATGACCTCGTCTCCGGCGTCGACGATCACGGTCATTGCGAGAAACAAAGCTTCCATGCCGCCGCAGGTGATCATCGCGTTCAGATACGGATGCAGTTTGAATCCGTGCGTCTTTTCGGTTTCCCGGCTGACCGCCTCACGTAGTTCCGTGATGCCCGCATTCGGCGGATAATGATGCGCTCCGTGATTCAATGCGTCGATCGCCGCGTCCACGATGTAGCGCGGGGTGTCGAAATCCGGCTCGCCGACCGTAAAGGCAATGACGTCCTTCAGTCCCGCCGCTTTGTTGAACAGTCTCCGGATCGGAGAATTTTCCACCAGATGTTCCGCTCTGGACAATTCCTTCATGCTTTTCCTCTTTTCACGGTACGTTCCCGCACCGATTACTTATTTCTGAACCAGATGAACGGCAAATCCGCCGAACTCGCCTTTCAGGTAAATTGCTTTCGTCTTTCCCTTCGGATCGGTCTTCCGCGTCGATTCGTCGAATTCCACGCCCTGCAGTCCGAGATGATACACCGCGCGGTCCACCGAATTCGTGCCGATCCCGATGTGTCCGTTCGTGCCGAGGTAAGGACTCTTCATGCACTCCACGGCGCTTCCCGCAAAGTCGGACGAGTTCCCCGGCTTGTATTCAAAGCCGAACAGCGCCGCGATCGTCTTTGCGGTCCGCTCCGCCTCTTCCGCGTTCTTGCAGTTGATGCCGACGTGACGGAGTTCAAACCCGAGCATGGTCTTTACGGCTTCCTTCGTGATCGCCGTGATCTCCTCGAAACGACCCTCGTTGATGAGGTCCTTCTTCACCATCCAGGTGCCGCCGACGGAAGCAATGCGGTCAAACGTGAGATAAGAAAGCAGGTTCGCCGTGTTCACGCCGCCGGTCGGCATGAAGTTCAGAGGAAATACCGGGGCAATGCTCTTCAGATACGCCACGCCGCCGGACGCTTCCGCCGGGAAGAACTTGACGGTCTTCAAGCCGGCATTGATCGCTTTCGTCATTTCGGACGGAGTCGCGCAGCCCGGCAGCACCGGAATGCCGTGCTCCAGGCAATGATCCACCACCTCGTCGAAATACCCCGGCGCCACGATGAACTTCGCGCCGGCCTCGATCGCTTCGTCGCATTGCCGGGCCGTTAATACCGTCCCCGCACCGACCAGGATCTCCGGGCATTCTTTCGCGACGCGTTTGATCGCTTCCTGTCCTGCAGCCGTGCGGAACGTGATCTCCGCCGCGGGCAGGCCGCCTTTTTCCAGCGCCTTCACAAGATCGACGGCCCGGTCCGCATCATCGATCGCGATGACCGGAACGATGCCGATGTTCGATAAAGTCTTCAGCACGTCCATGCTTTCATTTCCTCGTTTCTTATTTCTTTCCCGGGATCTCCGGCAGCGCCGCAGCCTCGAACTTGTACTCTCTGAGGCACATCAGCGTCTGACTCTTCATCACGCCGTTTTTCCTGAGCCGCAGCAGCTTTCCTTCGAAGTCGTCAATGTCCTGGGCGGCGATCTTCAGGATGTAATCGTAGTCGCCCGATACCGCATAGCATTCCAGGACGTCCTCATCCTCCAGCATCGCCTGATACTCGGGATTCGAATCGATGAGTTCGTTGACCGTGACGAGGACGAAAACGAGGACGGGCTTTCCGATCGCCTTGCCGTCCGTGATGACGGTCGCCTTCCGGATGACGCCTTCGGTTTTCATCTTCGAGATCCGCTTGTTCACTGCAGGCACGGAAAGATTGACCATTTCAGACAATCTCGAGCCCGCTGTCCCGGCATCTTTCTTCAGCTGCCTCAAAATCAATGCATCTGCCTTATCCATTGCTCTGTCTCCTGTGAGGTAATGCTTCGCCCCGCACGGGCGCCGGTTTCATACAAGATTATTATATGATCCGGCGCATTTACTTTCAATACCTAAAGAAAAATAGAGCAAAAGTTAAGTTTCAGTGGTAATAACCGCCTTTTTAAGAGCAGATTGCTCGTTTCTGCGGGCTTACGGCCGCATCAGCGCCCCGATGAACAGCGGAATGAAGTGTTCATTGTCGACGATCGCGTACACGAACGGACGGTCCAGGATCACTTCCGGCTTCGGTTCGGGCATGGCCATCATCTTCATCATCACGGCAGTCACCGCACCGGCCTTCGTGCCCCGCTCATCCACTTCAATGTGCGTTTTGTGGATCACCTCGCCGATCGCGATCGGGCTCGGGGACATGCCGGAGAAATCGGCGCCCGGGCCGAAGGCACGCGCCATGCCGAGGTCCGAAAGTTTGCCGTTCAGAACGTCGGAGTAATCCAGCGTGAACTTCGGCAGCATCGTGGAGACTTTCATGATCGACCGGCTCGAAAGGATCTTCGCGTACTTTTCCGCCGTCAGACCGCGGATGAATTCTGCCGTTTCCTTCTCCTCATCCGGAAGCAGCGCCACGAAACTGTACCGCGTTCCCGCATAGGGTTTGACAAAACCGGTGCAGCCCTCGCCCTTCAAGTAGATCGATTCGTCGTGCCACATGCCTTTGATTTCGACCTCCTCGCCGGACAGGATCCTGAACGAATGATCTCGCACGTCGGCCTGAGAATAGATCTCCGCCCATTCTCCGTCGAAAGCGAGGGCATTGATGAGGTACAGCATTGCTTCGGGGGTCACCGAATCCACGACCGAGTCGATCATGCCGTCGGTCTCCTTCGCCACCCAGGCATTGATCTTCCGGACGGCTTCCTCGTCGAACGGAAGGCGCTCGATGACGCTCTTGTACAGCTTTTCGGTCTTCTTTTCATATTTGCGGTGCAGTTTGAACGCCTTCTCGACCCAGATCGAATCGGCGAAATGGAACTTCGTCTTGTCATTGGACGGCAATGACTTCGCATACTCCGTCAATGCATTCTCGAACGTTTCCTGATCGAGCTCGCCCGCAAGCACTTTTCTCATTTCTTCTTTCGTCTCGCCTTCCGCGCCGCGCATCACCATGCCGAGTGCAAGCGAAACCGACAACGGGGAGATCAATGCATTGTTCTCTTCGTTGAAGCTTTTGGTAAACAATTGCATGGCGAACCGGATCGCCTCGCTTTCAAACTGAAATGCCATAACGCCTCCTTTGCCGGGGCCGGCGGGCCCTCTTTTCCTTGTTTCCATCTTACCCCAACGGTCCCCTTTTGTCAATGAAATCGGCGGGTCCGGAGCGCCCTTTTCAAGCGCCGGAACAGCCCCGGAAACGCCCTTTCGATTTATTAAAAAAAGTGCTTGCTTTTTTTGTGGCGGTATGATATTATTGTGCTTTGTCAGGACATTGTGGGCGGATTCCCGAGTGGCCAAAGGGGACAGACTGTAAATCTGCTGCAAGTTGCTTCGGTGGTTCGAATCCACCTCCGCCCATTTCCTGAAAAGGATCAGAGTCCTCGTTCTGACATGACTGCCGGCGTGGCGGAACTGGCAGACGCCCGGGACTTAAAATCCCGTGGGTAGTGATACCCG
>JAEEIV010000087.1 GCA_016281555.1 Lachnospiraceae bacterium
CTGGCGGTCATTGCCTGCATCTGCATGCTGATCCCGACGTTCCTGCTGAAGGAGAAGGATTTCGTCGATACGAAGCCCTCGGAATCCAACGTGATGAAGTCTTTGATCTCCACCTTCAAGAACCGTGATTTCCGCGTGTTCGCCGGCTCCGACATCATGTACTGGATCGGCCTGACCCTGTTCCAGACGGGTCTGCCGTTCTTTGTGAAGGTTTCCATGAACCTCGATGAGAGCATGACCATGGTCTTCATGGGTGGCATGACGATCCTTTCGGCGATTTTCTATCCGTTCGTTTCCGGCCTCGTCCGGAAGTTCGGCAAGAAGAAGCTGACGATCATCGGCTTCCTCGGCCTTGCGCTTGCTTATCTTATTACGGTACTCATCGGCATCGTGCCGCTTCCCGGCATGGTGTTCGGCGTCACGATCTGCGTGGTTTCCGCGTTCCCGATGGCATTGCTCGGCATCATTCCGCAGTCCATCGTTGCGGACGTCGCGGAAGCGGACGGCATCGTCACCGGTGAGAACAAGGAAGGCATGTTCTTTGCAGCCCGTACGTTTGCCATGAAGTGGGGCCAGGCGCTGGCCATGCTGGTCTTCACGTCGCTCGCGATCATCGGCACGACGCAGAACACGCAGGCCAATGAGATCACGGCGTCGTCCCTCGGTCTTCGCATCGTGGCGATCACGGCCGTCGTCTTCTGCGTGCTCGGCGCAGTCGTGCTGGCGCTCTACAACGAGAAGAAAGTGACGAAGATCATCACGGACAAGAAGGCGGAATAAACCTGCGTTCGGCACCTGCCAAAGCAAGCCGATTCAATTCGTAAAAGTGTAAGCCGGGATCCTCGAAACGAGGGTTCCGGCTTATGCTTTTGCCCATTTGGTAAGCCTGTATTTTCAAAACGGAATCCCGGCTAACCGTTCCTTCGCTTTCGGTAAGCTTGTCTTTTGCGACGTCCGAATCAAGCTGATCGTCCCGTGAAAAGCCGCGAAATCCCTTAAAATAATAATTGACATTCCACAGGAAACATTTACAATGAGAATTAAATCTTTACGATGGGGGAAAGCGTCGGAATGAACAATGAAAAATTGATCGAATTGCGTAATATCTCGAAGTCTTTTGACGGCGAGCAGATTTTGAAATCCATTAATCTGGATATTCATAAAAAAGAGTTTATCACCCTGCTCGGTCCGTCCGGCTGCGGAAAGACCACGACGCTTCGGATCATTGCCGGATTCGTGACGCCGGACGAGGGCGAAGTCATTTTCGAAGGGAAAAAGATCAACGACCTCCCGCCCCACAAACGGAACGTCAATACGGTGTTTCAGCGTTACGCCCTGTTCCCGCACCTGAACGTTTATGAGAACATTGCTTTCGGTCTCCGTCTGGCGAAGACGCCGGACGAAGAGATCCGGACTCGCGTCAGCGAGATGCTCTCGCTCGTGAACCTGCGCGGGTTTGAAAAGCGTGACGTCACGAGCCTGTCCGGCGGACAGCAGCAGCGTGTCGCGATCGCGCGGGCACTCATCAACCGCCCGGAGGTCCTGCTTCTCGACGAGCCTCTCGGCGCCCTGGACTTGAAACTCAGAAAAGACATGCAGGTCGAACTGAAGCGCATGCAGCGTGAGACCGGCATTACCTTCATTTACGTCACGCACGATCAGGAAGAGGCATTGTCGATGTCTGACACGGTCGTCGTCATGGCGAACGGAAGCATCCAGCAGATCGGCACGCCCGAAAAGATCTACAATGAGCCGGAGAACGCGTTCGTCGCGGATTTCATCGGCGAAAGCAACATCGTGAACGGCACGATGATCAAGGACTACACGGTCTCGTTTGCGAAGCAGGTCTTTACCTGCGAGGATGCGGGCTTCGAGCCGAACGAGCCGGTCGACGTCGTGGTCCGTCCGGAAGACATTGACATCGTGCCGCTGGACAAGGCCATGCTGACCGGTCAGGTCACTGCCGTGACGTTCAAGGGCGACTATTACGAGGTCATCGTCGACATTGACCACTTCAAGTGGATGATCGAGACGACCGACCGCGTGGAGGTCGGCCAGACGCTCGGCATTTCCATCGACCCGTACGAGATCCAGGTCATGAAGAAGTCGGAGTTCTCCGGCATGTTCGGCGACTATTCGACGTTCAGCGACGAGATCGAGCATCTTTCCGATGTGGAAACGGAGGAGACGAAATGACACCGCGCCCGAAGAACCGCCGCTCCCTTGCTGCGGCACCTCACATGGTCTGGGCGATCCTGTTCATCGTCGCCCCGCTCATTTTCGTGGCAGTCTACGCATTCCGCGGACAGAACGGCGGGTTTTCCTTTGAAAACTTCGCCGCGCTCGGCGACTACACCGATGCGTTCGTCCGTTCCGCGAGCTACTCGCTCATTGCGACCGTGATCTGCCTCGTCATCGGGTATCCGCTCGCCTACGCCATTTCACTGGCGTCCCCGAAAGCGCAGCGGGTGCTCATCATGATGGTCATGCTGCCGATGTGGATCAACTTCCTCATCCGGACCTACGCCATCATGAAACTCCTGGAAGACACGGGCTTCGTGAATTCCGTGCTCCAGAAGATCTTCGGAGAGGAAGTCACGCTGCACATGATCAATACGCCGGGCGCGGTCATCTTCGGCATGGTCTACGACTACCTGCCGTACATGGTCCTGCCGATCTTCACGGTCCTGTCGAAGATCGATCCGAAACTCGGCGAAGCCGCGTCGGACTTAGGCTGCAGCAAGATCCAGACTCTGTTCCGCGTGACACTGCCGCTCTCCGTTTCCGGCGTCGTTTCCGGCATCACGATGGTCTTCGTGCCGTCCATCAGCACGTTCTACATTTCCCAGAAACTCGGCGGCGGCCAGTACCTGCTCATCGGTGACGCGATCGAGAGAGCCTTCGGAAATCCGGAGAAATACTCGGTCGGCGCGGCCATGTCCTTCGTACTGATGCTGATCGTCCTCGTCTCGACGGCGATCATGAACCGGTTTGACCGGGACAATGCGAAAGGAGGCGTGGTGGTATGACGAAGAAAGCGCGCGCTCCTTTGCTGTCAAAGGTTTATACGTTTTTCATCTATTTCCTTCTGTACCTGCCGATCGCGGTCATGATCCTCTTCTCGTTCAATGATTCGAAGAGCATGACCAATTTCACGGGCTTCTCGCTCCGCTGGTACAAGGAACTGTTCGTGAACGGCAAGGCCTTCGAAGCCCTGAAGTATTCGCTCATCATTGCCCTGTTATCGGCGATCGTCGCGACGCTCATCGGCACGATGGCTGCGTACGGCATCCATTACATGAGGAAAAAGGCGCTCCGGCGGGCAGTGACGTCGGTGACGAACATCCCGATGATGAATCCGGACATCGTGACCGGTATTTCGATGCTGCTGCTGTTCGCGTTCATCCAGCTGATCCTCGGGCTGCAGCATTCATTGCTCGGTTTCGGGACGCTGCTCATTGCGCACATCACGTTCAACCTGCCGTACGTCATTCTGTCGGTATTGCCGAAACTCCGGCAAATGGACCCGAGTCTTTCGGAAGCGGCGCTGGACCTTGGCTGCACGCCGGTCAAGGCGTTCCTTAAGGTGGAACTGCCGGCCATCCTGCCGGGCGTTCTGTCCGGCGCGGTCATGGCGTTCACCCTGTCGCTCGATGATTTCGTCATTTCGAATTTCACGATCGGCAATTCCTTCCAGACCCTTCCGATTTTGATCTACTCGATGACGAAGCGTGAAGTCACGCCGGACATGAACGCCATTTGCTCGATCGTGTTCGTGGTGATCTTCATTCTCCTCCTGCTTTCGAACCTCTCCGGCGGCGAGAACCGCGACCGGAGCGCGTTCTCAGAGAAACTGCGGAGGCATAAGAAGGGCATTGCCATCGCCGTCGCGGGTGTTCTCACGGCCGTCACCGCAGGCATCGTGGTGCTGTTCCTGCTCGTTCCGCCCCGCACCGAAAAAGTGCTGAACGTCTACAACTGGGGCGAGTACATTTCGGACGGCTCCGACGATTCGCTCGACACGGTCAAGGCGTTCGAGGAATGGTACTATGAAGAATACGGCGAGCGCGTGAAGGTCAATTACACGACGTACGCGTCCAATGAGGACCTCTATAACAAGATGTCCAGCGGCGCCGCGGAATACGACGTCATCTTCCCCTCGGATTACATGCTGGCGAAACTCCGCGACGAGGGATATCTGGCGCCGCTCGATTATTCCGAGATCCCGAATTACGAAAACATTTACGACGAATTCAAGGGATTGTTCTACGATCCCGACGAGCGCTATTCCGTCCCGTACACCTACGGCGTCATCGGACTCATTTATAACGGAGCGAAGGTCGACGAAGCGGACGTCACGGGTTGGGAACTCGTTCAGAACGAGGCATACCGGGATAAGATTCTGCAGATCGACAACCCGCGCGATGCGTTCGGCATTGCAATGTACGCGCTGGGCATTGACGTGAACACGACCGACCCGGCCGAGTGGGACCGTGCTCTTCAGTTCCTGTCGGACCAGAAGCCGATCGTCCAGTCGTACGTCATGGACGAAGTGTACAATAAGATGGAAAGCGGCGAAGCGTACGTTGCGCCGTATTATGCGGGCGATTTCCTCTTTATGTACGAGAACAACGAGGACCTCGCGTTCTATCAGCCGGAGGCGACGAACTTCTTCATCGATGCGATGTGCATTCCGGCGAATCCGACGCGGGACGACGAGACCTACCTCATCGCGAACCGCTTCATCAATTATATGCTGTCGGAAGAGCCGGCCGTCGCCAATGCGGAGATGATCTGCTACGCTTCGCCGAACCGTACCGTGGTCGAGAACGAGGAGTATCAGGAATACATGGCCGACATCCACGAGGACGCGATGGAGATCCTCTATCCGGAAGACGTGGACTTCCGGGAAGAGTACGGAAAGTACTGCTTCCGCGGACTGGACAAGGACACCGACAAGTACATGAACGGTCTTTGGGACAAGCTGAAGAACACGACGACCGAAGAGAAGACCGACATCACGAATTACATTGCGCTCGGACTTCTGGTCCTCATCGTGGCGGCGCTCGTCTTCTTCGCGATCCGTAAGAAGAGAAGAGAACGCTATTATACGGAGAAGGCAGTCGCGAAGGTGTAAGCAGAGGCGGCCGGCAGGCGGAAGCTACAATGTAGGGCAGGAAGCCTGAAGAGGATGCCGTAGGCGAGTCAAGGCCACCAAATAAATAACAATCAAATACGTGCAGATTTAGGGAAATCCCGGATCTGCACGTATTTTTTATGCCTTTGACACGGGAAAGTACGGGCGAAATGAAGAGAAACTTGAAACTACCCGTAACACACTGCCCCCCTGAAAGATCCTGAAAACCACTGCAAAATCCTTGCGTAAAACTGTTGACATTTGTAAACATTTGTATTATGATTGTATACAGTCAAAGCGGGGATACTATGCCCTGCAGGGCGTTCATTGTCTCAAAAAGGGGAGCGTATGGCGAAAGAGAAACTCGTCATTAAACCGAAGAAATACCGCGGTCCGACCGCGGTCGTTTCCGCGCGGCTTCCCGGGGAGATGGTGAAGGCCATCGACTCGATCGCAGCGAAGACCGGGTACAACCGGAACGAAGTCATTGAGAAATGCCTCGAGTACGCCATTGATAATATGGAGGGACGCAAATGAGAGCGAAGATAGCAGCCAGACGCAGATATGAGTTTTTTTGGTGGGCGAACATTCTGATCCCGCTCGCCCTCGGCGCGGTCATGTACTGCATTCTGAATTCGGACGTGTTTTTCGCTAACGTCGTCCGGTTCATTTTCGCGCGGGGCGACGGTCGTTCGCTGATCCCGGAGGGCGTGTTCTACGCGATCTGCCTGTACGGCCGGGATTTCCTCTGGGCGTACGCGATCGTGTTCGCGGTGGCCTTGCTGTTCCGGGGCAGCTTCTCGGGACTGAAGAAGGC
>JAEEIV010000010.1 GCA_016281555.1 Lachnospiraceae bacterium
GAATTCTCTTCGTCTTTCGGGAGTGCATTCATGACAGCCTTGAAAATCAGGCCCTTGCTGAACAGTCCCTTTGTCTTCTCGATACTGACTTCCTTGAAAATATGCGTATCCGGAACGGATGCCCCGGCGGCGTCTTCGTCCCCGTCGGGTTCCGTAGTAGAAAGCTCTTCTTCCGGTTCCGTTTCATCTTCGGTTTCATATTCCTCTAAGGCGTTCAGGTTTTTCATCTCATCTGTGTGATAGGTCATATCCAGAAGCGCCTGCTTCAGTTCTTCATACGAAGCGTACTCCGTGGTTTCAGACAGAGCGATATACGTCTTGCCCTTGTATTCATACTCATAGGCCGTCTCTCCGGAATCCTTTTCCGCGTCGGACAGCAGATCAAAGCCCATGCCGAGGAGCTGGTTATAGGTATCCTTGTCGATACCCACGGCGGCAGTGATCTTTCCGGTCCCGTCTTCGTTCAGGACAATGCCGATGTCCTCATGGATACAGCCCGTCATAAGGGCAAGGGCGGAAATGAGCGTCAGGAAAAGCGCAAATACTTTTTTCATGATTCCTCCGATATGGATCAGGGGCGGGTTTTACACCGCCCCCGTGATTTTTGTTTATTCCCGGTCAGCCGCGAGCATCAGGTGCCGCTGTAGTTGAAGAGCGCCTGAACCTTGCTCACGACGGTGGGCATGATGGTGGAATTGAACAGGGCGTACAGACCGGCGAGCAGGAGGGCGCCGATGACGACCGAGATGAGGATACGGAGGCCGTCCGACACATATCCGTCGCCGCGGTTGTTCGTCAGCACGGCGGCGGGAGTATAGGTCTTTTCAGTGACAGCGACAGCGGTTTCATTGGTCTTGCGGGTGATCTTGCTGATGAGATTCTTGAAGAAGTTCATTTGGTTACCTCGTTTATATATATTGAAGATTTCCGGCTCATACCCGGACCGGGCGGGGAGTGTTCAGATTCGTCCGCAAACGAGGTATTTCCTTTGAACTGTGAGGAAACACGGACACGAAACAAGTCATGCAAGCAGAGGCATCACCTCCTTCCCATCAGAGGTCCCGGTTATCTCCACGCCTCGGATTCGCCGATTTCAGCGGTATGTGTCATAACGGCTTCCATGATCTCGGCGTAAGCCCAATGGTTCCGGGTCACGTCGGAGAAAGCGTTATATCCATTGGCATTCAAATACGTCATATCCGCGGAGCGGGCAAGCAGACGGTTGACCACGGTCACAACCTCGGCGCGGGTAATCTCCCGTTCGCCGCCGAACGTACCGTCGCTGTACCCCTTGATCCAGCCGTGAGCAGCCGCGTCTTCGATGTACCGGGCAGCCCAATAACCGGAGGAAACGTCGGAGAACCCGATATACTCTTCCTTGATTTCGGTATTGCCGCCGCCGTAGGCCTCAAAGAACTTCACGGCGAGAGTAACGAACTCGGCGCGGGTAATTGCTTCGTCCGGTTTGAAGTAGGTATATTCCGTGCTGACCTGCACGCCGCGATCCATGAGGTACTTGACGTAACCGGTGTACCAGGCGTTGTCCGAAACGTCAGCAAAGCCGGTGCTGCCGGTATTCGAAATGATTTCACCGCGCTTATCCGCAAGAAGACGGGCGAAAATCGCCACCGCTTCGGCATGGCTCATGTTCTTTTCGGGACCGAATGTGCCGTCCGGATATCCGACGATGTATGCGACATGGCGCTCGACGACGGGGACGCTTTCCTGCTGATCGGAGGGTTTGTCCTCTGTCACAGTTCCCTGCGGGGCATCGGTATCTTTAACCGGGAGGATCAGTGTCCCGTCCTGACCGACAGAAGCAGTTTCACGGTTTCCGAGGTCGTTGGTCATGATGATTCTCAGTCCTTCCGCGGCAAATCCCTCGCTGTCCGTGACCTTCACGGAGATGCGGTGGTTCATGTCAAGATCGATCCCGTCCGGAAGGTCGATCAGGATTTCCCCGTTGTCACCGAGGCTGACCTTCGCATTACGGATCGGTCTGCCTGTTTCGTTGTTCTTCACGGTAAAGGAATAGGTATAGGTCTCTTTTTCCTCGACAAAACCGAGGGTGAGTCTTCCTTCCCTGTCGGTTCTGCCCTTGTTCTTATCCGGGACGGTGATTTCGCCATACGCATCGGTAAATCCGGCACATCTACCTTCGTACCAGTCTTCGATGCTGACGGCAAGGTCGTCCGCGGGTTCCCGGTCGAAGGCGTTCAGGACGCTTACGGTCGTAGGATCGGCGTAATCGATTGCCGTACCGGTCGGAAGGATGACCGTGAGCATTCCATCATCGTCGATGGAAAGAAGCGCGCCTTTCATGGGCTCGGTCTTCTTCGTGCCGCAGACGGTCACAAGGTAGTTGCCGACGAGGGTTTCGCCCTTATCATCCGTGGTGACGCCGTTCTTCAGAATGCCGGTAATCTCCACGGCAAGGATTTCATGGCAGATCTCGCACTCTTTGTGACGCCTGCCGTTGTCTTCGAAGGTGGCGGGCTTGTCGATGATCCAGCCGCTTGCGGTGTGGCCCATGGGCGGGAGGTAATCGGCACGGTAGCTTTCGCC
>JAEEIV010000088.1 GCA_016281555.1 Lachnospiraceae bacterium
AAAGACACGATCTGGTACTCGGCGACTACCATTACGTATTGTAGCTTACGACCGGCGCCGGGACGGCGGTCGTCGAGGAATATGATTTTACGAAATAGCCGACAGGAAAGGAGACCGAACGTGAAACCTGCAGTGAAACTTTTATCCTTCGTTCTTGCCGCTGTTCTTGTGTTTTCGCTCTCAGCGTGCGGAAACGGAGAAAATGCGGAGAACGCGTGGAACATTCCGACCGAAGCGACGGTTCCTTCGGAAGCGGCCCCTTCCGAAGCGGCCCCTTCCGAAGCGGCCCCTTCCGAAACGGAACCTTCCGAAGAATCCGCGAAGGCGGACGAACCGTTGCCTTACACCGTCGTTTCGTTGAAAGATGCCAAGGCCGGCGACGTCGTCGTGTTCGGTTCGTACGAGCAGAACGCGAACGCTTCCGACGGCAATGAACCGCTGGAGTGGCTTGTTCTCGCGAAGGACGGCGGATCGCTCTTGGTGATCACGCTGTACGCCGTCGAGCACATGCAGTTCCACAGCTCCTTAAGCGCGGTCACGTGGGAAACGAGTGCGGTCCGAGCGTTCTTAAACGGCGAGTTCCTGAACAAGGCGTTTTCGGAGGAGGAAAAGGCGAAGATCCGGCAGACGACGGTCATTGCCGAAAAGAATCCGGACTACCCGAACTCCCGCCCCGGCAATGATACCGAAGACAAGGTCTTCCTGCTGAACGTGCAGGAAAAGGCACTTTATTTCCAGGACAAAGCCGATGCCATTTGCGCGCCGACGAAGACCGTGATCGCTTCGAGCAACGTGTTCTCGCACACGAAGAAAGCGTGGTATTCCGGCCACGACTACCTCTGCAGCTGGTGGCTCCGTTCACCCGGGATGTATAAAGATCTGTACGTCAGCTATGTCGACCACAGCGGAAACGTGAGCGGCGGCGGACAGGTGTATTTGGATGGTACGGACCTCTGTGTGCGGCCGGCCATGTGGATCACCGGGGAATGACGGCCGGGTGTAATCCGCTTGACTTTCAAGTCAAAAAAGTACATAATAACAAAAGGGCATTGCCCGTAAATTTTACATGAAAACGATGAAGGTATTCTGCTAGGAGCGGGCCTCTTACGTCGGCATCAGGAGGAGATCCATGGGAAAAAGAACGGACTTTTTGTATCTGAACGAGCAGGACATGATCAAGGCAGGCGTGCTGGATTATGCGCGCTGCATTGACGTGGAGGAAGAGATTTTCGGGCTTTTAAGCAAGAGCGATTACCGGATGGGCGGCGCGAAGTACAATTCGCACGGCATTGCCGTTACGTTCCCGGACGAGAGCGACATCCCGGATATGCCGAGAAACGCTCCGGACCGCAGATTCCTGGCAATGCCCGGCTACCTCGGCGGACGGTTCCACATTGCCGGCATGAAATGGTACGGCTCGAACATCACGAACCCCCAGATCGGCCTGCCGCGTTCCGTGCTGATGATCATGCTGAACAATGCAGAGACCGGCGAACCCGTGGCTCTGATGTCCGGCAACCTCGTCAGCTCCGTCCGGACCGGCTGTGTGCCCGGCGTCGGAACGAGACATCTGGCCAGAAAAGGCGCGGAAGTCTGCGCCTGCATCGGTGCGGGTCCTGTGAGCCGCGCCTGCTTCGACGCGATCCGTGTGGAAGCGAAAGATCTGAAAGAAGTCCTGATTTACGATATCATTGAAGAGAAGGCGTGGGATTTCGCGAAGTCCGTGACCGAAAAGTACGGTCTCAAGGCGCGCGCGGCCTCTTCGCTCGAAGATGCGGTCCGTCCGGCGGACATCATCTCCGTCGCGGCCTCTTCCGTAAAGCCTGTGAATCTGAAGGACGAATGGCTGAAGGCCGGCTCGCTGCTTATGTTCACCGGACGCTGCAACGTGGAGGAATCCTATTATTCGTCTGCGAAGATCATCTGGGACAACCCGAAGATGCACGACGTCTATTACGACGAGCATCTGCTCCTGCCGGAAGACAAGCGCTTCATCAACGGCATCGGCGTGCAGATCTACCGGATGGTTTATGAAAACAAACTTCCGGCGCTCTTAGATCAGACCGGTCTCGGCGACGTGATCCTGGGCACCCGCCCCGGCCGCGTGAGCGACGACGAGCGGATCCTGTTCATTGCCGGCGGCATGGTCATCTGGGACCTCGGCTGGTCGTATGAAATGTATCAGAACGCGCTGAAGATGGGCCTTGGACAGTCCCTGAACCTTTGGGATTCACCGTATCTCGGATAAGAAGAACATTGTTCGGAAGGATCGGGAACACATGAGATTTGTGAGGAAAAAGATCTGTGCCGTTCTGGCCGCAGCGCTTGCGTTTGCGGTGGTTTTCGCCGGCTGCCGGGGAACGGATGACGACACGAAACTTGCGGAAAGCGAAGGGCAAAGCACCGAAGTGACGGCGTCTGAAACGGAAGACACGGAAACATCGGAAGACGAGGGAACCGAGGAAGCGACTTCGGAGGAATCGGACACAGAAGACGAATCCGCGGAAGAATCCGGCTCCGAAGAAGAGACGGAGGACAGCAGCGCTTCGGGAACGGACGAGGAGACGGAATCGGGTGAATCCGCAAAGTCCTCGACGGAGTCCGGTTCCAAGGAAGGGACGAACGCACCGGGAACCTCCGCAGCGCCTCCGCAGACGGAACCGCAGGAATCCACCACGCTGCCGCACGAAATCATCCTCCCGATCATCGATTTTTAGCACTCTCGACTTGACAGTGCTAACAAAAAGTGATACAATGCACCCCGGAAGCAAAAGGGGTGCATTGTTTTGTCTGAAACACGGAAAAGCACCCGGAATATATACGAAAGGTCGTACAGAAACATGAACAAAAAGGGTAATTTATCCATCAACAGCGAGAATATTTTCCCGATCATTAAAAAGTGGTTGTATTCGGACCACGACATCTTCCTTCGCGAGTTGGTGTCGAATGCGTCCGACGCCATCACGAAGCGTAAGAAACTTTCTCTCGTCGGCGAGACGGAATTGCCGGAAGATTTCAAGCCGGAGATCCGCGTGAACACAAGCTCCGAGAAAAAAACGCTGGAAGTCATCGACAACGGCATCGGCATGACCGCCGAGGAAGTGGAAAAGTACATCAATGAGATCGCTTTTTCAGGCGCGACGGATTTCATGGAGAAGTACAAGGGCAAGGCAGACGAGGACCAGATCATCGGTCACTTCGGCCTCGGCTTTTATTCGGTCTTCATGGTCGCGGAGAAGGTGACGATCGACACGTTGTCCTGCATGCCGGGCGCGAAGCCGGTGCATTGGGAGTCGGAAGGCGGCGTGGAATTCGAAATGAGCGAAGGCGACCGCACCGAGGTCGGCACGAAGATCACACTCTACATGGCGGACGATTGCCACGAGTTCGCCAACGAATACCGCATCCGGAACGTGCTGGACAAGTATTGCGCGTTCATGCCCTATGAAATCTATCTGAAGAACGCGGATGCGAAGGAAGAGCCGCCGAAGGAAGGCGAGGAACCGAAGAAGGAGACGCCGGTCAATGACACGACGCCGCTGTTTGCAAAGCATCCGAACGAGTGCAAGGACGAGGACTACAAAGAGTTCTACAGAAAAGTGTTCAAGGAGTACCGCGAGCCGCTGTTCTGGATCCATCTGAACATGGATTACCCGTTTAACCTGAAGGGCATTCTGTATTTCCCGAAGATCAATCTCGGATACGAGTCGCTCGAAGGCACGATCAAGCTGTTCAACAACCAGGTGTTCGTCGCAGACAACATCAAGGAAGTCATTCCGGAGTACATGATGCTCTTGAAGGGCGTCATCGACTGCCCCGACCTGCCGCTCAACGTGTCGAGAAGCGCGCTGCAGAACGACGGCTTCGTGACGAAGATCCAGGAGTACATTTCGAAGAAGATCGCGGACAAACTGTCCGGGCTCTGCAAGGTGGACCGCGAGTTTTACGAAAAGAACTGGGAGTCGATCAGCCCGTTCGTGAAATACGGATGCCTCCGCGACGAAAAGTTCTGCAAGAAGATGACCGATTACATCCTCTTCAAGGGCATTGACGACAAGTACATGGTGTTGCCGGAGTGCCTCGCGGTGAAGCCGATCGACGACGAGCCGGAAGAGGGCGAAGAGGCCGAGAAGAAGGAAGACGAAGCGAAGGACCGGATCGAAAAGGTCGACGGCGAGGTCGTTCCGGAGGAAGGCAAGGAAGAAGAGAAGAAGGAAAAGACCGTCTATTACGTGACCGACCCGGTGCAGCAGAGCCAGTACGTAAACCACTTCAAGAAGATGAAGATGGCGGCCGTGGTATTGCCGGATGAGATCGACCGTCCGTTCATCCAGCAGCTGGAAGCAAAGAACGAAGGCATCCATTTCAAGCGGATCGACGCGGCGATGGAAGATGCTTTCATGGCGAAATCCACGAAGAAGCTGGAAGAGGAGCTGAAGGCCGACACCGAGACGCTGACCGGACTGTTCAAGAAGATCCTGAAGAAGGACAGCGTGAAGATCCGGGTCGAGAAGTTGAAGAACAAGGAGATCTCCTCGATGATCCTCGTCAATGAGGAATCGCTCAGGATGCAGGACATGATGCGGCAGTACGGCATGAAGGACAGCGAACTCGGCAAGGGCGAAGAGACGCTGGTGCTGAACGTGAACCACAAGCTCGTGCAGTATCTTCTTTCACACAGCGAAGGGGAGAACGTTGCAACGGTCTGCGAGGAACTCTACGACCTCGCCCGGATCCAGCAAGGACCGCTGGACCCGGAGGCGATGACGAAGTTCGTCACGAGAACGAACAAGATTATGGGGCTTCTGGCAGAATAAGACATTAAATCACTGCGGTGATCAGTAAGGTCACCGTACTGAAGATGAACCAGAGTTTTGCCGTCTTTTTCCGTGTCAGAATGGAAATGAGGATGCAGATGCAGGCGGCACCAAGGACCGTCACGAGCCATGCGCTTTGCAAGCGAAGCGGCGTGAAGGCATATTCGTGAATGTACATGAAGAGCTTGGCGAAAGCCACTGCGTCAAAGAGAATGGTCTCAAGCACGAGCACCGTACCTGCAATTTTCAGGGCGGTGCTCTTTTTGCGGCAGGTGCGGAACGTAAGCCACAAGAGCGCGAAGTTTACGAGCACCACGCGGCAGAGTTCAAAGAAACCCTCCCTCGCATAGGTGGAGTAGGAGAAGCCTTCCGGCAGCGTTCCTGCAAATGCGCCGAACAGGTAGGAACCCTGGACTGCGAAGAAAATGACGTAGAAGACCGTGAAGACCGCAACGATGCCGATCCAGACGCCGTCCGGGATGGCGCGGAGTTTTTCCACGAAGCGCTTGACGAGGTCGCCGCGGTGCACGAACCGCTCTTTCTCTTCCCGGAACGAGCCGCCGAGCATGCCGTAGACGTACGTGCCGACGTGCACAGCCAGGAAGAGCCGCCAGACGACCGCCCAGTCAAGCCGGAAGCGCAGGAATTCATCGATTTTTGTGAGGACGTCGGCAAAGTTCCGGTCGGCTTGTCCGAGCAGCCGCAATGCGGTAATGAGCAGGACAAGGCCGATCGAAACGGCGATGAGCGAAAACAGAATGGCCAGCCCGACTCTCTTTTTATCTTTCTTCTTGTTTCGCTTAAACGTGCTGATGACGGTCGTGATCAGCAGATAAATGTTCTTGAACGGCAGGACGAAGAACCCCGTGATGCCGTCCCAGACGAACATGTGGCTCGTTTCGCCTTCGGCCAGGCGGTTGCTTCTTGAAAGCAGCCAGTACACGGCGAAAAGATGCAGGAAGAGCACGAGATGCCAGTCTTCCCAGACGCGGCTTGAGGCCGTATACGGCTCTGCCCACCAAGGGAAGGGGAGCGGTCCGAAGAGGTAGACGGCAAGCAGGATGAGCTCAATGCCGATCCAGAGAAAACTCTCGATTCTCCGGCGTTCTTTCCGGTGCAATGCGATCCCGAACGCGAGAAAACCGAGCACGAAGACCGTGATCCAGATCTTCGCCGCGACTTCCGGCAATTCATAATAGGCCGTCACATAACAATAGCAGAGCGGGATCGTAAGCCAGGCGACGATCTTTTCTGCAAGGGTGGTGTCGAAGAGACTCTTCCGGGCCGGCTTCGGCGCGGGGGCGTCTCCGGTCTCCGGCGCGGCTGCCGGTGTTTCCTGAATGGGCAAAGCCGGGTCATTGCCGGGCGTCTGATAGGATTCCATAAAAGACCTCCTTTATTTCTGTTATTTCTGTCCGTCCGACGGCTCCGGATCGTCAATGAACTCCAGAAGGTCGCCGGGCTGGCATTGCAGTTCGTGGCAGAGTGCCATCAGCGTCGAAAAACGGATGGCGCGCGCCTTGTCGTTCTTTAAAACGGAGAGATTCGCAGGGGTAATGCCGACGCGCTCGGCGAGCACGCCCGCAGGGATCTTGCGTTCCGCGAGGAGACGGTCGATTTTTACACGGATTTCCATAAGCGTCTCCTCAAATCGTAAGATCCAGTTCTTCCTTCATCCGCACCGCTTCCGCGAACGCGTTTTTCACGATGCGGACGATGAGCGTCAGAAAGGCCGCCGCGACGGAGACGATGAAGAACGGCAGGTAGAAGAACCCGCCTGCGATCGAAATGAGCGCAATGACGAGCAGACAGATGCTGACGATGCGCAGGATCTTCACGTTCTTCGAAGTGAACACTTCCGCCTTCTTAAGGTTCCGGAGCAGAAGGAACATTTCCGCCAGAATGAGCCAGGCGAAGATGCTGAGCGCATAAAGGGTCACCATCATGCCGGCCTTGATCGTCGGACTCGTCATGAGACGCAGGTTCATGTACCAGTCCAGAAACGGGTTCATGAAGACGTCGAGCAGGAGAAGTGTGGCTGCGAATACGCCGAGGAGGATCTCCGAAAGGAGAATGCTCTTTGAATTGTTCCAGTTCATGATACCTGTCTTCCTTCGCTTTTTGCTTTTCCCCGCCGGAACGCCTGTCTTTGAATGGGCAATTCCTGCCTCCGGCGGTGTATGCCGACTATAGCACAACATTTATCGTTTGTCAATAAAAAATATCGAGAAACGATAAAAAAGTATCGAAAAAGGAAAAGTTTTTGTCTTGAAATTGTATCGGTTTTTCCCCGGCATCCGGCGGATTTTCCCGTGAAAAATGATTGCGAAAACAAATACTTTGTTATATACTGTATTTGTGGAAAGTTGGTGATTTATGAACTATATCGTTTTGGACCTCGAATGGAATCAGGCAGCGTATAAAACCGACGAAGAAATCGACATCCCCTTTGAAATCATTGAGATCGGCGCCGTGAAGTTGAACCGGAAGGCGGAGATCCTGGACTCGTTTCAGGAACTGATCCGGCCGCAGGTGTATCCGTTTCTGCTCCGGAGAACGAAGCAGCTGACAGGATGGACGGACCGCGATCTGGATGAACGGGGGATTTATTTTGAGGATGCCATTGAAAAATTCCTGAAGTGGTGCGGAAGAGATTACGTGTTCTGCGTTTGGGGCGGGTCGGATCTGACGCAGCTCGAACGGAACATGTCTTATTATAACATCCGGGTACCGTGGAAGTATCCGCTCAAATACCTCGACGTCCAGAAGCTGTTTGCCCTGGAAATGCGGGAAGGAAAGACGAGAAGACCGCTGGAGGCCGTGGTCGAGCATTACGGGATCCCCGCGGACCGGCCGTTCCACCATGCATTGGACGACGCGACCTACACCGCGAAGATCTTCCAGAAACTAGACCGGGCCGAGTATGAATCCTATTATTCCGTGGATTATTACCGCCTTCCGAAGAACCGCTTCGAGGAAGTGACGTTCCATTTCAAGACGTACTCGAAGTTCGTCTCCCGGAAGTTCAATCTGAAAGAGGAAGTGATCCGCGACCTCCGCGTGAGGGAATTGCGCTGCAGGATCTGCGGCAGGAAACTGCACCGCGAGGTGAACTGGTTCACGGACGGGCACAGCTATTTCGCGCTCGGCACCTGCCGCGAACACGGGAAGATGCGCGGGCGGATCCGGATCCGGATGACGGAAAACCAGGAAGGATACTTCGCGATCCGGACGATCAAGAACTGCAATTCCGAAGAAGAGAAGAAGATTCTGGACAAACAGGACAATCTCCGCGCCAGACGGCGTGAGCGGCGGCAGCGGGGAAAGGGAACAGAGGAGAAAGAATGAGGATACTGGTAACCGGCGGCGCAGGATACATCGGAACGCATACTTTGGTGGCGCTTCATCAGGCCGGCCATGAGGCGGTCGTATTGGACAACCTGTCCAATTCCAGCGCGACCGCATTGGACAGAGTGGCCCTCATCACCGGAACGAAACCGGAATTCGTGCAGGCGGACATCCGGGACCGGGAAGCTTTGGAAGAGCTGTTTTCCCGCGAATCCTTTGACGCGTGCATTCATTTCGCCGGGCTGAAAGCCGTCGGAGAGAGCGTCGCGAAGCCGTGGGAGTATTATGAAAACAATATCAGCGGGACGTTGACGCTATTGGACGTCATGCGGCGTCACGGCGTGAAGAACATCATCTTTTCCTCCTCCGCCACGGTGTACGGAGACCCGGAAGTCATCCCGATCACGGAGGACTGTCCGAAAGGGCAATGCACGAACCCCTACGGCTGGACGAAGTCCATGCTGGAGCAGATCCTGACCGACATCCAGAAGGCCGATCCGGAATGGAACGTCGTCCTTCTCCGGTATTTTAACCCGATCGGCGCCCACGAGAGCGGCCTCATCGGCGAAGACCCGAAGGGCGTGCCGAATAACCTGATGCCCTACATCACGCAGGTCGCGGTCGGAAAGCGTAAGAAACTGTCCGTGTTCGGCAATGATTACAATACCCACGACGGCACCGGCGTCCGCGATTATATCCACGTCATGGACCTTGCGAAAGGACACGTCAGCGCATTGAAGAAGATCCGGGAAAACGTGGGGCTCGCGGTGTACAACCTCGGCACGGGCGTCGGCTACAGCGTACTGGACGTGATCCATGCGTTTGAGAAGGCGAACGGGATCCGGATCCCCTACGAGATCGGGGAGCGGCGCCCGGGAGACGTGGACGCGAATTATTCCGACCCGTCGAAGGCGTGGAAGGAACTCGGCTGGAAAACGGAGAAAACGCTGGAAGACATGTGCCGGGATTCGTGGAATTGGCAGAAAAAGAATCCCAACGGCTACGAGGCGTGATATTTGCTTGATTTTATGAAATCTTTGTGCTAATATCGAAATGTTCACTTGAAGGAACGAGGAATCGAGAGGTAAGAAATCATGAGTCAGAAAAAAGTTGATGCATACAAAGAGTCGAAGAAGAACCGCAAGGCGGAGGTCGCGAAGGAAAAGAGACAGAAGAAACTCGGAAAAGTCCTGTTCATCGTGATCCTCATCGCAGCGATCATCGGTCTCGGAGTGGCATTGTTCTTTACGTTCCGGAATACGTTCTCGAACGTGGATGACGCGTTCAAGGCGACGGATTATCTGCTTCCGGACTATGCGAACATCGAAAGCACGGCGACGGAGGAGGAAGAGTCCACGGAGCCCACGACGGAAGAAGCGACCGAAGAGGAGACTGACGAAGAAACTGAGCCGGAGACGGAAGAGGAAACCGAACCGGAAACCGGTGAAGCGGAAGATGATTCCGCGGATGCCGAAGATCAGGAGAACGCAGCGGAATCCGAAAAAGCGGAATAATACGGACAGAACGACCGGACACGTCAAACGGCGGGAGATCACGTGATCCCCGCCGTTTTCCGTTACTTTCAGGCGCTGAAAAAAGAGGAGCCCCCGGGTGATGAGCCCGGGGGGATTATGAAAAACATTACGCAAACTGCATTTCAGAAGGAGAAAAAACTTTTGCTCTGCTTGCATAGCCACTATAACGCCCAATTATGAACAAATTATGAACTGTCACAAAACGATTTGTTAATTTCATTTTTAACTACGTTTAAGGAACGGGGTTTACAATTCCCGGTGAAAAGGGTAACATAAACGTAAGAGGGACGCGATGAGAATCTTACTTGCCGAAGACGAAAAAGCGCTTTCCAAGGCGATCGTTAAAATATTTGAAAAGAACAATTACTCCACGGACGCGCTCCCGGGACGAACGTTCAGATCCTTTCCGGGCTTGCGCAGGGCGAAACGGTGTATTACCGGTATGCCGACAGCCTTGAATACACGTTTGCACCGCGGAAATAAGGCGATTTAGAAACATTTGCGAAAAATTTGAAACATTTTTGTAATATTTTTCTTTACATTCTGATCTGCCTGTGATATAATGCCCCTTGCACCGAGAATTTCGGAGGGAAAGATGGATCAGGATCAGTTTACAATCAAAGGCGGACGCCCGCTCATCGGCGAAGTGGAGATCTCCGGCGCGAAAAATGCAGCGCTCGGAATCCTGGCCGCTTCGATCATGTCCGATGAAGACGTTTTCGTTCGCAATCTGCCGGACGTCAGCGACGTGAGAATGTTGCTGTCGGCGATCAAAGGCACGGGTGCCACGGCGGAACAGCTGAATGAACATGAAGTCCGCATGAACGGTTCATCGATCCGGAATTACGTTGTGGATGATTATTACATCCGCAAGATGCGTGCCGGTTACTACATGCTCGGCGCGCTGCTCGGGAAGTATCATTACGCCGAGGTCGCAATGCCCGGCGGATGCACCATCGGTTCGAGACCCATCGATCAGCATCTGAAGGGATTCGAAGCGCTGGGCGCGAGAACGAAGATCGAAAACAGTATGGTGTTCGTGGAAGCGAAGGAATTAAACGGCGCGCACGTCTTCTTCGACAGCGTGTCCGTAGGCGCGACCATTAACGTCATGATGGCCGCCACGTTTGCGAACGGCAGGACCGTTCTGGAGAACGTGGCGAAAGAGCCCCACGTCGTGGATGTGGCGAACTTTTTGAACAGTATGGGCGCCCGTATCAAGGGCGCCGGTACTGACAAGATCCGGATCGAAGGCGTGACGAGCCTGCACGGGTCGGATTACACCGTGATCCCGGATCAGATCGAGGCCGGCACGTTTATGGCCCTTGCGGCGGCGACGAAGGGCGACATTCTGGTGCGGAACGTCATTCCGAAGCACTTGGAGTGCATTTCTTCGAAACTCGAAGAGATCGGATGCCGGATCCGGGCGTATGACGACGCGGTTCGCGTGACCGCGGGCGAATCATTGCACCCGACCCGCATCAAGACCTTGCCGTATCCGGGCTTTCCGACGGACATGCAGCCGCAGATCTCTGTGGTCTTGTCCCTGGCGAACGGCACCAGCGTGGTCACGGAAACCATTTTCGAAAACCGGTTCAAGTACGTGGACGAGCTGAAGCGCATGGGCGCGACGATTACGGTCGAGGGCAATGTGGCGATCATTAAGGGCGGTTCCTTAAAGGGCGCGAAAACCCTGGCCCCGGACCTTCGCGCAGGAGCGGCACTCGTCATCGCGGCGCTTGCGGCGGACGGAGAGTCGGTCGTCGGCGACGTGCACTACATACTCCGCGGATACGAAAAATTCAAAGAAAAACTCCAAAAACTCGGCGCGGCCATCGAGTCCGGGATCTCCAGGGAGGCGGTGGAGACCGTCGTGAAAAACGGCTGAGCCGTGAATTGATTCAGACATGGAATGTGCCGGAAACGGCGCGACAGAGATAAAAAGCGCCGCAGGGTTTCCCGAGCGGCGCTTTTCGGAGGGGATGGCACCCCGATGAAAGAGAAGGTCAGACGCTGCCGGCGTATCCGTTTGCTCCTTTCGCGTGATTTCAACCTTTTACCTCTCACCGCAGACCTCGAGACTTTCGCCCGTTTCTTCACCTCCGCGCCCGCGTCCTTTTCCCACGCACTTCCTTTCCGCGATCACAAAAGAGTTTGATTTCGTAGAATTTCCTGTCCAAAAGCCGTGGAGAAACGGCGTTTTTATTTCCCGGGAAGTTCCATTTCCTCCTTCCCGCGACCGGCGCGGCCCCCTCAGGAGACGTTTTCCTATGGTGTAATATCGTTCCTGTCGATCAGGGCGGAAGTTCACCGTTCCCTGAAGCGCTGATGAGTCTGGTTCCCTATCCGGGACGGATCCGCTTCGTTCGGGAAAGGCGGTCCCTGTCGGACTGCTTTCTGGAAACGAGCGTAGCAGAGTCGCGGGGAAATGACAAGCGAAACCGGCCGGAAAAATTAAAAAATTTTCAACAAAATTAAAAAACTATTACAAAATGCAACTGAAATCTGCAAAATATATACAAATCGTAACGGTTTTTTTGAAAATGGCAAAAAGTCCTTGACGAAACGCGGATCTTCGGCTATAGTAGCCATCAAGTTCACGGAGAATTCACTTTATTCTCCGCCGGTTCTGTGCTATACTGGGACCATCGGAAGTACGATAAACAGGAAGGGAGTGACGTCTTATGCGGATGGAAAGAATTAACGAACATCAGGTGCGCTGCGTGATCACGCTGCAGGATCTGGAAGAGCATAAACTCACGACCGGGGACCTGAAATACGGAACGAAAGAGATCCGCGCCTTGTTCAATGAAGTCATCGGACGCGCGGTGGAAAACTATAAATTCAATGAAGATCACCTTCCGGTGATGGTGGAAGCCATCCCGATCAAGGACGGGGAACTGCTGGTGATCCTGTCAGCGGTCGAGAACGTCGAGGAACTGGACCCGCATTTCGCGCATTTCCAGGAGGACGCGGCGGACGTCGAGGACACGGAAGAGACGGAAGAGCTCGGATTTACGGCGCCGGAAGAGAACGAAAAAGAACAGGTGGCACTGTTCTCGTTCCACGGCATCGGCGAGGTCATTGAATTCTGCCGCCGCATTGCCACGATGAATATCCATTCGGAACTCTACCGGGGCGAGATGCCGCACGGCTTTTATCTCGCATTGTTCTGCCCCGACTACATGCAGGCGGAGGAGTTCCATTCGTTCAAAAACAGTCTCCGGGAATTCAGAGAGCCTCTCGAAAAAGGCACGGCGGTATACGCCTGGCTCAGAGAACACGGCGCGCCGATGATCGTCGAGCCGCACATATTTTTGGGGGCATAACCGAAAAAGCCTGACCTTCGCGGTCAGGCTTTTTTATTTTTTTTGTCTTTTTTCAGTTGTGTGAGTTCCTTCTCGTTTTCCGCGAGGAGGTAATGCACCATGCGGTCGTGCTCTTCGGAATAGCCGTAGAAGAAGTTCGGATAATGCTCAATGAGAAGGTCCTCGATCGCGTCGAGGTCCGCCTTGGACTGGTCTTTTAAGATGAACGTATCGCCGGTGATCGTGTAGATCCGCATGCTGTAATGCATGACGTCACGGTCTTCCTTGAACGAGTACTTCATGTCCTGCAGGCGGAAGACCCAGAGCGCGGATTCCAGCGGAATGATGGCCTTTTCCCGCTCCGAGAAATCGAAGAGATACTTCGGCGTCAGCGCCAGCCCCTCGTGGCTGAAGATGCAATGATCCTCGAGTTCGGAAAGTGCGTCGTTCAGGATCGTGTCCGCATTGCCGTAACGCTGCAGCAAGCGGTAGAGCCGGGACAGCGTGCCCCGGTTCAAGGCCTGTTCGGTTTTCAGAAGGATCTTGTCTTTCGTCATGTCTTTCATCGAAGAACTCAGTCTTTCGGCATCTGGATCTTCGGCATCTTATTCTTTTCTTTCTCTTCGTCCCGCTTCTGTTTCTTCCGGGTATAGCTGAGCGCGCTCCATTCCTTTTCCATGTACCGGTTCGAGACGAACACGATGAGGAAGGCGGAGAGCGCCGCGATGACGAGCGCGTAACCGAAGGAAATGAACGGGAAGGCAGGGAAGCCGTCCATCAGGGTGTGGACCGCCGGAGGCAGGACCATAAGCACCGGCAGTGCAACGACGACCCAGTTCCATTTCTTTCCCATCTGCTCGCTGATGACGCCATATCGGATGACGGACATCGCGACGGGAACGAAGCTCTCCAGGATCACCACGAAGGACCAGAGCAGGCAATGAACGAATTCCGTCGGATCGGAACCCGTGAGCAGAAGAAGGCTTTCCCGGATCTGATCGGCTTCCTCTGCGGGCGCCTGGCTCAAGAAACTCTGCAGGACGGTGTCAAACCCGTTCCAGTTGATGAACATTCCGTTCGAGAGGACTCCGTAAAACTGCGACAGGTAGCCGCTCGCAATGACGCTGACGATATAGGCGGAAAAGCCGAACGCCAATGCGCCTCCCACCGTGAACGGACGCCGGTCGCGGAGCGCGCCCTTTTTCCAGTAGGCGAGTCCGAGAATGACGGCGAGAATGATCGATGCTATTTCGAGAACGATCAGGATCTCGCTCAGCAGCACGTCCTGTCCTTTCAGGAACGGGATATTGGAGGACATCAGTCCGAACAGAAACGGCATCAGCCCGAACCGGGAATTAAACAAGGTATAGCGGAGCACCAGATGGAAAACGAGTCCGACGCCGAACGGATAGAGCCACGAACGGACGTGGTTTCTGAGCACGAGAATGCCGACGACCGCGGCGGCAATGAGCAGCACGAGGGCCGCCCCCACGAGAATGAGGTTCAGCACGGGAACCTTCAGATCCGCAGTTTCCGATGCGATGGCTCCGGTCGTTGCGTTATTCAGAAAGCCAAAAGAAACGTTCATTTCAATACTCCTGCGGGCCGTCCGGGAACCCGGAAAAAACCGCGCTCTTTCACCGAATAAATCTAGTATCAGTATAACGAAACGGCAAAATACTGTCAAGGCGAAGTTGCGCCTTTTTGATTGACAGTCGAGCAAGGTTGTGATAATATTAGTGTTGACCAAAGGTCACCAATAACATTCTGGAGGAATTCGAAGATGAATAAGGGTACTGTGAAGTGGTTCAATAATCAGAAAGGATACGGTTTCATCACCGATGAAAACGGAAGCGAAGTTTTCGTGCATTATTCCGGACTGAATATGGACGGCTACAAGACTCTCGACGAGGGCCAGGCGGTGGAATTCGAAGTCGTCGAAGGTCCGAAAGGTCCGCAGGCGGTGAACGTCACGAAGATCTGACCGATCAATCAAAGCTCTTTATATATAGACCACGGAAATATAGAAAGGCAGAGCCGGCAGAACCGGCGGATTGATTCAAAAAAACTCAGGCAGCCCGAACGACTGCCTGAGTTTTTTTATTCTTCCGGAAGCCGGATCACCCTTCCGAGAGCGCCTTCAGTTCCTCCGGGGAGAACACGTAATGACGGTTGCAGAAGTGACAGACCACTTCCGTGTCTTTCCCTTCGTCGATCATTTCCTGCAGCTCGTTCTTCGGAAGACTCTTCAGCATCCGCTCGCTTTTCTCCCGGGAACAGTTGCAGACGAAACTGACCGGGATCCGGCCGTTGAACTCGGGCGAGAAACCGTCCAAAAGGTCCGAAATCAGCGTCTCAATCGTTTTTCCGGAAGAGAGTTCATCCGTCACGGAAGAGAACGAAGAGAGGCGTTTTTCGAGCGCATTGACGGTCTCTTCGGAGGCGTTCGGCATGACCTGGAAAATGAAGCCGCCGGAAGTCTGCACCGAGCCGTCCTTTTGCATCAGCACGCCGAGGGCGACGGAGGACGGCGTCTGTTCGCTGACCGCGAAATAGTAGGTCAGATCCTCCGCGATCTCGCCGGTCTGCAGGATCGTTTCGCCGACGTACGGCTCTTTTAAGCCCGTGTCCCGGATGACGGAAAGCACGCCGAGATCGAGGGCGCCGCCGACGTTCAGTTTCCCCGGTTTCACGGACGGCAGCACGACGTTCGGATTCTTTACGAAGCCCTTCACGTGCCCGAAGGCGTCGGCCGTGACGAGAAGCCCGCCGATCGGGCCGTCACAGTCGATTTTCAGCGTGAGCAGGTCCTGCTCGTTCTTCATCATTGCGCCCATCATTGCGCCTGCGCTTAAGAGACGCCCGAGCGCCGCCGTGGCGATCGGAGAGAGCCCGTGGGCCGTTCTCGCGAATTCCGCGGTCTCCTTCGTATAGGCGCCGAAAAAGCGGAGTTCTCCGTCCGCCGCGGTGCCGCGCACTAAATAATCACTCATTTTCAGCCTCATAGGATTTCAGGACTTCCAGGATCTTTTCCCGCGTGTATTTGCCGATGAATTTCCGGTCTTCCGGAGCGAGTTCGTCGGGCACGATCGGCTCCAGGAACGTGAACTTCACCTTCGTCTTGCGGATCCAGGGACGGTGGTTTTCAAAACAGTTGTCCGTATTGTAAATCGCGATCGGGACGATCGGAACGTTCGGTCTCGTGGCCAGTTTGAAGGAGGCCTCATGGAACTCCTGCAGGGAGAACGGATGCTCTTTGTCCTTGTTCCGGGTGCCTTCCGGGAAGATCGCCATCGACACGCCGCGCTTGACGTTTTCGATGCCCTTCATCATCGTCGCATAGCCTTTCCGGATGTCTTTCCGGTCCAGGAACAGGGTGTTCGCGATGCTGAGCCAGGTCGAGAAAAACGGGATCCCGCCCAGTTCCTTCTTGGCAATGAAACCGGTCGGTTGTTTCAGGTATATGTATGTCAGGATGATGTCGAAAATGCTGCGGTGATTCAGGACGAAGACACAGGGCCGGTCCTCGGGGATGTTCCCGAGCCCCTTCACTGTGACCTCAGCCCCGGAGATGAACGCGCCGACGCGGCAGGCAAACTTCACGAGCACGAAGGCAATGCGGTCGCCCGCCTTCCGGCTGAACAGCCGGGCAATGAGAATGATGAGCCACATGATCGGGCTCAGTATGAAATAAATCAAGAGAAACAACAGAAAAATGATCGTGCGCATGAATGCACCTCCGGTGCGGCCCTGGGCCGAAATTTATTATAATCTGTCAAGGCGGGATTGTCAAATCCCCTACTTGTTTTTTCGGGGCAATTGCTGTAAAATATATTCTGATTTACTATATTGTTATATGGCGCGGGCGCAAGGCCGTTCCGCAGCCGGAAGGAGCATCATCATGGAATGTATCACCGTTCGTTCATTGTTCAAAGAGACGGAGTCCTACATCGGGAAGACCGTGACGGTCGGCGGCTGGGTCCGTTCGAACCGGGATTCGAAGAGTTTCGGCTTTCTCGTCATCAATGACGGAACGTTTTTCCAGCCGCTTCAGGTGGTTTATCACGAAGAATTAAAGAACTTCCAGGAGATCGCGAAGGTCGGCGTCGGAGCGTCGGTCATCGTCACCGGCATGCTGGTCGCGACGCCGGAAGCGAAGCAGCCGTTTGAACTGCAGGCTTCGGAAGTGACGGTGGAGGGCGCGAGCCCGTCGGATTATCCGATCCAGAACAAGCGCCACACGCTGGAGTTCCTCCGGACTCTGACGCATCTCCGTCCGAGAACGAACACGTTCCAGGCGGTCTTCCGCGTGCGGTCGCTCATTGCCTATGCGATCCACAAGTTCTTCCAGGAGCGCGACTTCGTCTACGTGCATACGCCGATCATCACCGGCGCGGACTGCGAGGGCGCGGGCGAGATGTTCCAGGTGACCACGCTGCCGCTTGACGAACTTCCGCGGACGGAAGACGGAAAAGTCGATTATTCGAAGGACTTCTTCAATAAGCAGACGAACCTGACGGTGTCCGGCCAGCTGAACGGCGAGACCTTCGCCTGCGCGTTCCGGAACATCTACACCTTCGGACCGACGTTCCGCGCGGAGAACTCGAACACGACGAGACACGCGGCGGAGTTCTGGATGATCGAGCCGGAGATCGCGTTTGCGGACCTGCAGGACGACATGCAGCTCGCCGAAGACATGATCAAGTTCATCATCCGCTACGTGCTGGAGAACGCGCCGGAAGAGATGGCGTTCTTCAACCAGTTCGTGGACAAGGGGCTCATTGAGCGTCTGGAGCACGTCATGAACTCCGATTTCGGCCGCGTGACCTACACCGAGGCCGTGGAGATCCTGAAGAAGCACAACGACAAGTTCCAGTACAAAGTCAGCTGGGGCTGCGATCTCCAGACCGAGCACGAGCGGTATCTCACGGAAGAGATCTTCAAGCGTCCGGTCTTCGTGACGGATTATCCGAAGGAGATCAAAGCGTTTTACATGAAACTGAACGAGGACGGGAAGACGGTCGCGGCGATGGATTGCCTCGTGCCCGGCATCGGCGAGATCATCGGCGGTTCCCAGAGAGAAGAGGACTACGACAAGCTGCTCGGCAGGATCCGTGAGCTCGGCATGAAGGAAAGCGATTACGACTTCTACATGGACCTCAGGAAATACGGCACGGTCCGGCATGCGGGCTTCGGCTTGGGCTTCGAGCGCTGCGTCATGTATTTGACCGGCATGGGGAACATCCGTGACGTCCTGCCGTTCCCGAGAACCGTCAATAACTGCGATCTGTAAACGAAGGCGTCCCGGGAAAAGGGACGGGATCAGGAGCATTCATGAAGTTCATTCACGTATCTCAAGTCAATCTGTTCGCTTCGGAGTTCGAGAACCGGCAGGGGATCCGGACGTCCGAAGACCATGCCAATGACTTCCGCAGAGTCCTCGAGACCTGCCGGAAGGAAGGCGCGGACCTGCTCTTCATTACCGGGAACCTGTTTGCGGGCGCCCCGGACGTGAAGATGCTGTCCTATCTGGACGATGCGCTCGGCATTCTGGACAAGACCCGCGTCTTTTACGTGCTCGGCCCGAACGAGGGCGAGGCGGCGGACCTCATCCTGGGGTATCAGTTCCGGCATCCCGTGAAGGTGTTTACCGGAAACAGCATTGAACGGGTGTATCTTCCGAAACTGTCCGTGGAGATCCAGGGCGTCGGTTATTCCGAAAAAACATGGAACCGGACGGAGATCCGGGAACTTGTGCCGGGGAAGAAGGGAAGCATTCAGATCTTCCTGTTGCCGATGGACCTTCCGGACGTCGCGAACTGGCCGTTCCATTACGTCGGCGCGGGCGGATCCGAAAGGAAGGAAGGCACTCCGGAGAAACGGGTGTATTGCCCGGGCAGTCTGGAGCCCGAAGGATTTGCGCCTTATACGAGGCACGGCTTCTTCGTCGGTGAGTTCGGCGCGATGGGACGGAACGTGATCGGTCCGTCGGTGCGGCTGCAGGAAGGCGCGTCGAGAGAATACGTTCTTTTGGACCTTCAGGTGACGCCGGACGAGAGCCTGGAAGCCGTCCGGGAAGCGGTCGGGAAACAGATTCTGACGTACGGTCAGGAGAATCTCTATAAAGTGCGGATCCGCGGAGTCGCGTCGTATTCCCTGGCGGAAGGCGCGGAAACGCTCCTGGCGATCCCTGCGGTTTCGGCCGTGGAAAACGAGACGAAGATCGAAGACACCTTCTCTGCGATCGCGGGATCCGGAAACGACGATGCGGTCGGCCGGTTCCTCCGCGACATGCTGGACCGGGAGCCGTCCGAAGGGCGGGACCTCGCGATCCGGTACGGTCTGGCGGCGTTAGAGGGTGCGACGGAGGAAGAACATGATCATTCTTGAACTGAACATCGATCATTTCGGAAAACTGAAGAAACGGCAGATCTCTTTCCGTCCCGGCACGAACATCATCAGCGGGAACAATGAAACCGGAAAGACCACCATTGCCTCCTTCATCAAGGCCATGCTGTACGGCCTCAATGAGGGCGAGGAAGAATATCTGCACTTCTTTCCGAGAGCCTATGAAGGCATCTTTGGCGGCAGCATGAAAGTGCTGGAAAACGGGCGCTTTTACGAGATCCGGCGGGAACTGTCCGGCGCGAAGAGAGGGCTTTTCGTCCGGGAACTCACGAGCGGGCTCGATGAGGAAGACCCGGAGGCGTTCTTAAATAAACTGGTCGGCGGCATGGACCGCGCCTCGTACGAGGCGACCGGGTTCATCGGTGCGAATTCCTTTGGGGAAGACGTGGAAAAATACCGGGAAACCGAGGAAAAACACCGCGAGGCGAAGCGGGAGGAAGACATCCGGAACCGGTTTTTCAATGCGCGTGCGGAGCTGAAGAAGCAGCGCGACGACTGTCAGGAAAAGACCGACGACACGCTGGAAGGAAAGAGAGTGCTCTTGGACCGCAGGAAGGCGGAAGTCGGAGAAAAACTGAAGGCACTCGAAGAAGCATTGCCGGAGGCAAAGAGCCGGCTCGACGAAATGACGAAGCGCCTTACGGAGGACGAAGCCCGGGTCCGGCAGCAGAACGAGGCCAGGGAGGAAGGACTCCGTCAGGAAATGGTCGCCGAAAAGGAACGGCTGGCGGAGCACATCCGCGGCATCAAAAAGTCGGCCAAGAATTCCCGGGCAGTGGGCGTTGCACTCATGGTCGCGGGCATTCTGGCCGGTCTCGCGGCGTGGTTCTACATGACGAGCTATGCGGTCGGGATCCTAGACTTCTCGCATCCTCACTATCTCGTTTCCATGCTGCTGCTCGGCGGCGGGATCGTCCTGTTCCTCGCCGGACTCATCGTGACGATCTCGGTGGCTGTGAAGAAAAAGACGGAAGAGAAGCGGCTGAAAGATCAGAATGAACTGAACGATGCGGTCGAAAAAGCCGAAAAGAAGTATCAGAATTATCTGGACCACCGGGATGAGTACGACGATCAGGTGCCTGAGGAAGAAGAACGGAAGGCTGCGATCGGCACGTTAAGCGGGGAAGTGGAGCAACTCGGAAAGGAAGAAGCCGAGACCGCCCGCACGATGGAAGAGATCGAAAAAGAGGACGGCGACCTCGCCGCACGGGAAGAGAAGGACCGGGAATACCGGAAGAATCTCCGCGCGATGGACCTGTCCCTCGCGACGTTCGACCGGGTTGGACGCCTGAATGAAAATGAGGATTTCAATGAGTTTTCCGCGGCTGCGACCGAGTTTTACCGGTCGCTCCTTCCGGAACGGCCGGCCGTCATTCACGTGAAGAACGAGATGATCACGGTCGAATTAAAGGAAAGCGGACGGCATCTTCTGTCGCAGCTTTCGACGGGAACGATGCACGAAACGCTCATTGCCGTCCGGCTCGCGAAACTCTGGGAACTCGATCCGGAGAAGCGGCTGCCGCTCATTCTCGACGACGTGTTCTCGAATTTTGACGAAACGCGGCTTGCGGCCGCGATGGAGTTCCTGCGCAGAACCGGACGCCAGGCGATCCTGTTCTCGTGCCAGCAGGCCAAAACAGAGGAGAATCAAGCATGATCAGTGCCAACGGCATCACGCTTCGGCTCGGCAAGCGCGCCCTGTTCGAAGACGTCAACATCAAATTCACGGAAGGGAACTGCTACGGCATCATCGGCGCGAACGGCGCCGGGAAATCGACGTTCTTACGGATCCTTTCCGGGCAGCTCGAGCCGACGAACGGTTCCGTCGTCATCACGCCGGGGCAGCGGCTTTCGGTCCTGGAGCAGGACCACGACAAATACAACGATCTGACGGTGCTCGACGCCGTCATGCAGGGCAATGCCCGTCTTTTCGAGATCATGCGTTTAAAGGACGAGATCTACGCGAAGGCCGATTTTACCGACGCGGACGGCGAGCGGGCGGCCTTGCTTGAGACGGAATTTGCGGAAATGAACGGCTGGGAGGCGGAAGCCGACGCAGCGTCGCTGTTAAACGGTCTCGGCATCGAGGAAGCATTGCACTACGACCTCGTCGGGAACCTGACCGGCCCGGAAAAAGTGAAAGTCCTCCTTGCGCGGGCTTTGTTCGGAAACCCGGACATCCTGCTCATGGACGAGCCGACGAACCACCTCGACCTCGCGGCGATCAGCTGGCTTGAGGAATGGCTCATCAACTTCGAAAACACGGTCATCGTGGTCTCGCACGACCGGTACTTCCTGAACAAGGTCTGCACGGCGATCGCCGACGTGGACTATGCGAAGATCCAGCTTTATTCCGGCAACTACGACTTCTGGTACGAGTCCTCGCAGCTCATGATCCGCCAGATGAAGGAAGCGAACCGGAAGAAGGAAGAGAAGATCAAGGAATTGCAGGAATTCATTTCGAGATTCGCGGCGAACGCCTCGAAATCGAAGCAGGCGACGAGCCGGAAGCGGGCGCTGGAAAAGATCGAACTGGAAGAGATCAAGCCCTCTTCCCGGAAATATCCCTACATCGATTTCCGTCCGGACCGCGAGATCGGCAATGACGTCCTGGAAGTCCACGACCTCACGAAGACCGTGAACGGCGTGAAAGTGCTGGATCACGTGTCGTTCACGCTGAATCACGACGACAAGGTCGCGTTCGTCGGCGCGGATGAACTCGCGAAGACGACGCTTTTCAAGATATTGATGGGCGAACTGGAGCCGGACGAAGGCAGCTATAAATGGGGCGTCACGACGAGCCGTGCCTATTTCCCGAAGGACAATGCGTACGAGTTCACGAGCGACCTCCGGATCTACGACTGGCTGCAGCAGTACTCGCCGGTGAAGGACATCACCTACGTCCGCGGATTCCTGGGGCGGATGCTGTTCGCGGGTGAGGACGGCGAGAAAAAAGTCAAGGTGCTTTCGGGCGGCGAGCGGGTGCGCTGCATCCTCTCGAAAATGATGATCTCCGGCGCGAACGTGCTGATCTTTGACGAGCCGACGAACCACCTCGACATGGAATCGATCACGGCCCTGAACCAGGGCATGATGAAGTTCCCGGGCGTCATCCTGTTCGCCTGCCGCGATCACCAGCTCGTGGAAACCACGGCGAACCGAATCATTGAGTTCATCAACGGTAAGATCGTGGACAAGATGACGACCTACGACGAATATCTGGCCTCCGACGAGATGGCAATGAAACGGCAGGTGTATACGCTGTCGGAAGGAATGGAAGAGACGGTCGAGGGCTGAGCATGAGCACTTTCGTTCTGAAACTCATTGCCTTCGGATCGATGCTCATCGATCATTTTGCCGTCTGCTTTTTCGACGTGGCGAAGGTGGTGGTCCGGACGAAGGCGACCCAGCCTCTGTATCTTTTGCTCCGAGGCATCGGACGGCTTGCGTTTCCGATCTTCGGCTTCTTGATCGTGCAGGGCCTGATCCATACGAGATCCAAGTGGCGGTACGCCGCGAGACTCGGGTCGTTCGCCCTGATCTCGGAGATCCCGTTCAATGTGGCGCTCTTCGGAATCAAAACGTTCGTGGAACTGCCGAAGATGCAGACGGGCGCGCTGTTTTCCTTCAGCGGAGAGACCCTGCATAACTGGGTGTACCTCTTCAGCAAGACGCATCAGAACGTCGATTTTACGCTGCTGTTCGGCCTTCTGTCGGTCGCGCTTTTGATCGTCGTCAGCCGGTGGCACGGGAAGAAACGGGTTTTCGGTCTCATTCTTTCGGCGGCAGCGGCAGCAGGACTCGGGTTCTTTGCGAAGTGGTTCCACACGGACTACAACATGGGCGGCGTGTTCATGATCACGGTCATGGGGGTGCTCACCCTGCCGATCGACGAATTCCGGCCGGGGCTCAAGGATCACTGGATCTTCCGCGCGACCGTCGTGACGGCGGCGATCCTGCTCCTCTGCCTCGTAAGCCAGAACAGGTTCGAGCTGTGGGCACTGTGTTCGGTGCCGTTCATTGCCCTGTACAACGGAAAACCGGGGCCGAAAACGCGATTTACGAAGTGGGGCAGCTATTGCTTTTACCCCCTGCACCTCATGGTCCTCGCTCTGATCTTCGTAGTGCCGAAGATTCTGGGTTGAGACAGAAAGTTAAAGTGGATGATTTCCGCTGAGGAGATCTTCACATACAGGTGCCGGCCGGAAGTAGTGATTCTCCGGTGACAGAGGCATCGTCATATAGAAAGACACTTGTTACGCGGAGCGTACGGGTATGAAGTCCTGCAGGGGACTTACGCAGCGTCGGTTCTTAGCGAACGCAAGCCGTAAGGCGTAGCGTGAGGTTAGAACCGCTACGCGAGAATCTAAGCGCGAGCGGTCCCCGAAAGGACTTGCATACCGGAGCGAAGCGTAACAAGAGGGGATAAAGGAGATGGAAAATGTTAAACGGTGAGAAAATGTTGTTCAGCGGGATGCAGGCCACGGGGCGGTTGACGATCGGCAATTATATCGGCGCGCTCCGGAACTGGGTCACGCTGTCGGATGAATATACGTGTCTGTTTTCGGTCGTGGACGAGCACTCGATCACGGTCCGGCAGGACCCGGCGGAGTTACGGAGCCGGGCCAGGGCATTGCTCAGCCTGTACATTGCCGCCGGTCTCGATCCGGAAAAGAACATCATCTATTATCAGTCGCACGTGAGCGCGCATGCGGAGCTTGCGTGGATCCTGAATTGCTATACGTACATGGGCGAGCTGCAGAGGATGACGCAGTTCAAGGACAAGTCCGCGAAACATGCGGACAACATCAACGCGGGCCTGTTCACCTATCCCGTGCTGATGGCGGCGGACATCCTGCTCTATCAGACGGACGTCGTGCCGGTCGGATCGGATCAGCTGCAGCATCTGGAACTCGCGCGGGACATTGCCATCCGGTTCAATAACGTCTACGGCGACGTGTTCACGGTCCCGGAACCCTACGTCGGAAAAGTGGGGGCGAAGATCCAGTCGCTCCAGGATCCGCTGAAAAAGATGAGCAAGTCCGACGAAAACGAGAACGCGTCGATCTATCTGACCGACGACCGCGACACGGTGCTTCGGAAATTCAAGCGCGCCGTGACGGACAATGAAGCGTGCGTCCGCTATTCCGAGGCGCAGCCGGGGATCCGGAACCTCATCACGATCTATTCCGCAGTCACCGGAAAAACGCCGGAGGAGGTGGAAAAAGAGTTTGCGGGCCGGGGATACGGCGAGTTCAAGCTGGCGGTCGGCGAGGCTGTCGCGGACACGCTGGCGCCGATCCAGAAAAAGCAGGCGGAACTCCTGGCCGACAAGGCGTATCTCGACGGCATCATCAAGACGAATGCGGAAAGAGCGGAGCATCTCGCGATCAAGACCCTCCGGAAAGTGCAGAAAAAGGTGGGTTTCCCGGAGCGTCCGAGGTAAGAAGGCAGAGACGAAATGAAACGAAAAGCGGAAAAGAAACGCCATATTCTGAAGGCGGGGCTTGCGGTCATTGCCGGAATGCTGCTTCTCGCGGGGACGGGGTGCCGTTCCATGATCGAACTCGCCATGATGGAAAAAGCGGCGCGACTGGAACCGAAGCCGATGAAGGTCGAAGAGTTCTGCTCGGAAGCGGAAGGGTATCATTATCCCGGATTCCGGTGGGGGGACGATTTCTCCGCTTTCCAGCGCGCCACGGATTTTTCCGTGACGGACATGGAAGGGTACACGGAGGAAGAGACCGTCTATACGGCCTCGGAACTGAAGGTTGCGCTTTTGGACCGCGTCAATGATGCGGCCGCCGTCGGCTGTCGGGGCAAGGATCTGGTGGCCTTCGTTTCCCTGAATTATGAGAAAAAGGCAAACGAATCGGAAGAATTCGACACGTTTGCGAAAGCATTGCGGGAGCAGCTCGTACAAACATTCGGAGAACCGGCGGAGACGCTCGAACACAACGAAGAAGTGAACGGAAAACTGTACAATTACAAGACGGAGTTCTGGCGGAAACTGGTCGGAGAAAAACTGACGGAGCTGCAGCTCGGAACGGCGACGCTGCCGGGATCCTCCTCGCCGAACTATCTGTCGATCGGCGTGAATTTCCGGACGGAAGAGGATACGGCACAATGAAACCGAACAAGGCGAGAGTCGGCCGGGTGCTTGCATTGCTCGACCGGGAATACGGCACGGATGACCGCTGCTATCTGACCTACGGGGCGGATCACGAACTGTTGGTCGCCGTCATGCTTTCCGCGCAATGCACCGACGCCCGAGTGAACATGGTGACGCCGGAACTGTTCCGGCAGTTTCCGACCGTGGACGCATTGGCGGACGCGAAGATCGAGGACCTCGAGAAAGCGATCCATTCGGTCGGGTTTTACCACGACAAGGCGCGGAATATCAAGGCCTGTATGGCGAAGCTTAAGGATGAGTTCGGCGGGAAAGTGCCCGGGACGATGGAGGAACTCTTAACGCTTCCCGGCGTCGGAAGAAAGACCGCGAACGTGATCCTCGGAAACGTGTTCCGGAAACCGTCGGTCGTCGTCGACACGCACGTCAAACGGATCTCGGGCAAGCTCGGATTCACGGAAAACACGGATCCCGAAAAGGTGGAGTACGACCTGATGGAAGTCCTGCCGGAAGACCATTGGATCCTGTATAACATGCACATCATCACCCTCGGACGGACGGTCTGCACGGCGAGAAAGCCGGATTGCGAACATTGCTTCCTCAGGGAAGAATGCCCGACCGGAAATCCGAAGGTGAAAAAATAAAGGAAAAACGCCGGCAAAAGCCGGTCACGGAGGAAAACCATTATGATGAATTTGAAGGGGAAAAAGGGAAAAAGAGGAAAGGTGATCCTGATCATCGTTGCGGTCGTCGTGCTGCTCATCGTGGCGGCAATGATCATCGGCCCGATCGTCAGCGGCCTTCTTGCGCAGGGCGTCTGACGTTCCGATCGACCTGATCCGGAAAGAACGGACGGATATGCACATCGTATTGCACGAGCCGGAGATCCCGTCGAATACCGGCAACATCGGGCGGAGCTGCGTCGCGACGGACACGACGCTGCATCTCATCAAGCCGCTCGGATTTAAATTGGACGAAAAGTCGCTTCTTCGGGCGGGGCTGGATTACTGGAAAGACCTCGACGTCCGCGTGTACGACAATTATGCGGATTTTCTCGAGAAAAACCCCGGCGCGAAGGTCTGGATGGCCACGACGAAGGCACATCAGACCTATGCGGACGTGACCTACGGTCCCGACGACTACGTCATGTTCGGGAAGGAGACCGCAGGCATCCCCGAGGAGATCCTCGTCGACAATGAGGCGACCTGCATCCGCATTCCGATGAAGGCGGGGAACCGGTCATTAAACCTTTCCAATGCCGTCGCGATTGTCCTCTATGAAGCCCTTCGCCAACAAAAATTCGCCGGACTCGAAGAGCACGGCGAATTGCACAGACTGCAGTGGAAGAAATAACGGAGGATCAGGGCGTATTGAACCCGATCCCCGTCAGTTTTTCTTCGCATAAATCAATGAAATCCTTCGTGATTTTCGGCAGATAGCGTTCCTTATGGAACCCGATGCCGATCGTATCGCGGAGGGTTTCGTTTTTAAACGGGATGATCTCCACTTTTTCACGCATGGCGGGGCTCGACAGTCCGCCCAGCGTATAGCTTGACTTTAACAGGATCTCGTGCACGATCGTGGCGCCCATGCCGGCTGCGGCAAGGGCAAGCGCGGTCTGCGTGTTGCTCGTTTCGATCCGGACGTTCAGGGACAGGTTCTGGTTCCGGAGCTCCGCGTCGATCTTTTTCCGGATGTGTTCGCCCTGCCGGAGCAGGACGAACGGCAGTTTCTGAAAGAGCGCGAGATCGCCGGTTTCCGCAAATCCCTTCAGCAGCTCTTCCGTTTTTTCGCCGTAGACTTCCCGGCAGAGTTCCTTCGGGAGCACCAGGAAAAAGTGCTCGTCGAAGAGCGGCCGGAAATCGAGGTCCGGCGAGGAAAAGGGCAGGAAGCCGATGATGACGTCGAGCGCGCCCTGCAGGATCTTGGACTGCAGTTCCGGGGCATTGTCCTCGACGATGGACAGGTCGACGAGCGGATGGGCTTCCGAGTATTCCGGCAGCACCCTGGGGAGCAATGCCTGGCCCCGCGAGTAGGAGATCCCAATCCGAAGCTGGCCCTTTTCGTTGGCGCGGATGTCCCGCATCATGCTTTCCGAATCGTATTTTAAATTCACCATCTGCAGCGCCTGCTCGCGGAAGCGTTCGCCGGCGTAGGTGAGCTGCAGCGTCGGCTTTCGGTCAAAGAGCGGGCATCCGACTTCTTCCTCGAGCCGGATGATCTGCCCGGACAAGGCCTGCTGCGACAGATGCAGCCGGGCCGCTGCCCTCGTGATACTGTTTTCTTCCGCGACAACGAGGAAATATTCAAGGTTTTGAAAATTCATAATGCCCTCCGCTTTGGGAACATTGTCTCACGGAAGGCATTATACCACAAGAAAATGATTGTGTAAATGAGGCCCCAACAACTTCTTGGTCTTGGGAAGCCAGCCGATTAAAGAAACGATTTGACGGGATCGTCCTCAAAGAATTGAATGATTTCCTTAAAAGTCAGCCATTTTGCGGATATTACGGAATAACTGAAGGCTTGATAGCGCCTGATGGCGATCCTGTATTGATCCCAGGGGGCGGAATCTTTTTCTTCCTTCGGTCCGCCGACATTCGTCATGGGCGAATTGTCGCTAGAGACGGACGTGCTGGCGGTCATGGTCGCGTCACCGCTCATGTTCCCGTAGCCTTTTCCTTTCCGGAGGCGGTAAAGTTCCTGACCGTCCTGCACAAAAATGACTTCAATCAGCCAGTCTTCATAAGTGCGGTATACTTTCGGAAGGTCCATGTCGGGGAGCTGCAGTGTGAAACCGACAGCCGTTTCCGCTTCTTCAAGCGTTTCATATTCTTTCCAGCCGTCCGGCAGTTCCGATCCGGAAAGCGCATTCAAACCGACCGGTTCAGGCCCCTGAACCACGTTGCTGATGGAATCGATCGCTTCATTGGGCGTTCTGGCACCCCGGGAAACGATGAGGACATCCGGGTCTTCGGCAATGTCTTCCAGAAGGGCATGGGCCTCTTCATTCGTCAGGGACGCGTCCATGGCTGCTGCGAAAACATTCATATCCGGATAATCTGAAATCCTGACGAGGTGAAATTCCGGGACGATCCGTTCCGCGATCCGGTCGAGGTACGCTACCCGATCGTCTTTTCCTTCATAGGGGTAAGGCATTACGAAGATCCGCCGTTCCACCGGGACGTCATCCAGAAGCAGTCGTTCATTTCCAGCGGTTTTGCTTTCGTCCGGATCCGGATCAGATACGGAAACGGAAAGAATGACAGACTGCTCGTCAGGCCTGCCGCTCAAAACAAGTTTCAGGAACACATAGCCATCCCTGCCAAGTTCAAATCTACAGGAATCCACGGTCGGGTTGGTCAGGCCGCTCGCAGATTTCGCATGTTTAATGGCTTCTTCCAAGGGGAACGCATCCAGCTCTGCCTGGTGATCTTTCGTCCATCCCGGCTGATTGGTACTCATGAGAAGGAGAGTGCCCCGGTCTGTGATCCCGAGTGAGATTTCGTCGGTTGTCTCGATTCCCTGCACTTTCCGGACAAACGTCCAGTTGTACGTGAAGAAATAGTACGGTGCTCCCGCCGTCCTTTTTTCGTGTTTCTCTGAATAGTCGTCGAGAGGGAGCCATTCCTCGGCATAGGAGAGCGCTTTTTCGCGGATTTTGTCGATAGAGATCGCGGTCTTTGTCTGGTCGGCAGTCAGTGCGGCAGATCTGTATCCGCCGAGCGAGATCATTGTCAGCTTTCCGGTGAGACCGCTCACCTCAAATCCTGTGCACATGGATCCGTCTTTCACATGATAGTGATTCGACCAGTCGTCCCTCAGAGAGGAGCGCGCGGAATTGAAATACGTTCCGGTATAGCTTTTCCCCATAAAGGTGACGGTCAGTTCAGCAGGCGCGTCTTTCGATTGAAACCACGATAAAGTGCCGACGTTCGTGAGGTCCATGGAAGCGGTGCCCCCGTTTGTTGTACCGACTACTGTCACCGAAAAGGTATGCTTTTTCCCCTGCAGATTGTTCCTTACGATCAGGAAAACGGTTCCGCCCAAAAGACACGCAAAAAGGACAGATGCAGCTATGAGGAGGATCCGTTTCATCTTGACACGGGGCTTCGCGCCTTTCGCTGCGTCGCACAAAGCGGATGCGGACTCTTCGACAAACTCTGCATCGACTTGTTCAATTACTTTTTCTGAAAATTCTTCACGGTTCATAGGTCACGATCCTTCCCGCAGCGCTTTTTTGAAGGCATCTTTCAGGCGATACAGTGTTTTCGTGGTTTTGGCGACAGAGAACCCAAGGGTCTCGGCGATTTCTTCAATGCTCTTTTCATACCAGAAACGAAGCACAAACAGAATCCGTTTTTCTTTCGGCAGCCCCCGGAGGAACCGGTTCAGCACGTCGGACGCGGCCCAAATCGCGTCTTCTTCTGTGTTGAGCGAAGGATCCGGAATGGAGGAAGAGAGAACGTCTGACAATTCCATGATCTCAGCCGATCGTTTCAGAGCGTTTTGCGCTCTCAGCCGATCTCTGGCGCGGTTCTTCAGGATCTGAATCATATAGGCCGGGAGATTTTCGGGTTCGTCCGGCGGAATGTGATTCCAAAGGGCCAGATATGTATCATTGACGCACTCTTCGGCATCTTCCTTCGACAGAAGACCTTCCGCGATCCTTAAGAGGCGCGGTCCGTAAAAGACCGCGAGCTCCTGAAGACCGCGCTCGTCTCTCCTCTGCAGCAATTCAATGATCTGTCGATCCGTCATAATGTCTCCTACTGATAGAGACGGATTTTAGAACCGTTTTGGACAATGTGATGGAACATATTACAGTTTAAAAGAGCGGGCCGCCGCCCTGGAAATTCATTGCAATGTCCCTTTATTTCATTCCGACGTATCCGCCGGCTTCGACCGTGAGCTGTCCTTCGTCGGTCTGCAGCCATTTCACAAGCGTCCGCACCGCGCCGTCTTCCGGCTCGTCGTTCCGGTACACCGCGTACACGATCTTCGAAAGCGGGTAACTGCCCTCCGCGATCGTGTCGTCCGTCGGGTAAACGCCGTTGATCTTTAAGAATTTGATGCTGTCCTTCACGTACTGGTCTTTCGCGTACAGATAGATGGAATAACCGAGCGCTGCGTGGCTGTTCTCGTAGGACGCGACGCAGTCGATCAATCCCTGCATGCTGTCGATCATGAATTCCTCCGGCGCCTTCATCAGCGGGATCCCCTTCATGACCATCTTTTCCATCAGGTTCTGACTGCCCGAGTTCTGCTCGCGCTGATAGGGAATGATCTCCGCGTCCTCTCCGCCGACTTCCTTCCAGTTTGTGATCTCGCCGGTGTAGATCTTCTGAATCTCCTCGATCGTGAGCGTCTCCGCGGGATTGTCCTGATTGACAATGAATACGAAGCCGTCCCGGCCGATCCCCGTCATCTCAAAGGTCACGCCGGCTTCGGCCGCCCGTTTCAGAATGTCGTCCGACGGTTCGGAAACGAAGATGAGGTCCGCCGTGCCGTCGATCAGGTTGTAATAGGCATTGGCCGTGGTGTGATGGACAATGAATTCCTCGGCCTCCTCGTCGCTTAATCCGATCACTGCCTTCGCGATCTCGACAGACATCGGATACATGCCGGTCGCGCCGTCCACCTTCGGATAAGTCTGTTTCGTGAACGTCACGGAAGTCGTCGGATGATATTTGCCTTCTTCGTCCTCCGTTTCCGTCTCCGTCTCTGTCTCAGTTTCGGTCTCCGTCACCGGCTCTGTTTCCGTCGCGGACTCCGTCGGCTTCACGGTTTCCGTCGGAGAGTCAGTCGACGGGTCATTGGTGCCTTTGCAGGCAAATAACGATATTGCAAGAACGGCACCACACAAAAAGAATCCAATTCGGTTTTTCATAATGCACCTCCTTGTTTACGCTGCCTCTGATCAGCGAAAATCAACGCTCTTCGGCTCGATGCCGCTCGCTATAGATTTTCGGCTGATCTTCGGCAGCTTTTATTCTATATTTTTTCCGAGTTCTTTTAAAACGTTATTCTTACAGTTCCTCTGTTCTTCCGCCTGCTTCGCGGCCAGCCGTTTCGCGCTCGTCAATGACAGGATGTCGTTGTAGTTCGGGAGCGTCGCATAGGCGCCGGAGTAGCCAACGACGGTCCCGGAGCGGAACCAGAACGTTCTCACAACGGCTTTGTCCTCAAATTCGAGTACGGCCCCGTAGTATTGCGTGTAGGCGGGGATCCCGAGCAGGCCGAACGGCGATTCGGTTTCGTCGAGGACGATGACGCCGTCGTCACCGAAGACCTCGCGGAGGTCGCCGGAGGAGAAGGGCGCATCGGCCGGCGCGGAAACGATTCCGTTCCGGTAGGCGTCCGGATATTCTTCCGGGGTTTCTTCCCGGTAAGATGCGTATTGCCCGTCCCGGTCGTCCAGCAGTTTCATGCGGATGAACAGGGAGGCCCCGACCGCGCGGAGATAATCCTGAAGCTCCACGACCGAGTATTGGCCGCGGTCCGTGAGGACCGCAGGACGGACGTTGAACATGGCGGGGTAGAGGTACGGCGCATGGAGGCCGCCCCGCAGCAGGGGCAGCTCCGAGACGCGCGGGTACAACGTTTCGGACTGCCAGATCCCGTCCTCGTCGGCGTACTCGTGATATTGGATGCCGTAGAGCGGCACGTCTTTCAGCGAGACTTCCTGCGCAAGTTCCACCGCGATGATCATTGCCGGTGCGCCGTCCTGCTTTTCGGTGAGAAGACCCTGGGAGAGCAGCGGAAGCCCCATGATGTAATTCATGTAATCCTCGTCGGTGAGCGTACCGTTCCGGTATTTTTCCATGAAGGCAATGTGCCGGACGACCGTATGGAAGGAGGACGCGTAAGGGATGTTTTTGAGATCGATTCCTTCGTAAGGATCCTCCGGCAGGCCCTCCCGGATCCATTTTTTCGCCTTCTTCAGGACCGCAGTTTCGGCTTCGTTCAGCTCATATTCCCGGTTTCCCAGCAGGTTTCGCCAGGTCTCTTTTGAAAGGGAGAAGCGGTTGAGCAATGCGCTCGGATAGAAGTTCCAAAGTTCCACGCTCACGGTCGTTCCGTCAAAGGTGTAATTGACCGGAGAAACGGCATCGACGAGCGGGATGCTTTCCGGCGTGAGTTCGACCGCAGCCGAAAAGTGCCCGATCCTGAATTCTGTGCCGAAGTTCATCTTTTGCAGGTCCATGCCGATGGCGCCCGCGTTCACGAGAGATTCGACGGTCCGGTAGGAATAGGTCACGGTCGCAAGTCCGCCGGCACGGATGAGAAGGTACACTTTCCCGCCGGCAACCGGAGTGCCGCCGCCCGCATCGGAAACGGAGAACGAATCTTTCCGGACCCGGTTTTCGAGGGTCGGCAATGAAAGGCAGGTAAGCACGTCTTCCCACCCTTCGTTTTTTATCGTCAGTTCGGTGCGGACGAGGGAGGATTTTTCCTGCACAGTGAGAACGCATTCCAGCACGCGAAGCAGCAAGACCTCCCCGTATTCACGGAACGGGACTTCGTCCAATGCTGCTTCCGGAAGCGAACCGATCTTGGCGCGGATCTTTTCCCGGAGCTCCTGTCTTGCGGCTTCTGCCGGCTGAAGCAGGGCCTGTCCCGCTTCGGATTTCACGACGGTGTCATAGAATTCGATGCCGTAGTACAGCCCGAGATAGCCGGGATAAAGGGGCAGATTCAGGCCGTCCGGCGTAACGAAGGCCGTATAATGCGTGAACGCCGGAATCGATAACTGAGAAACGATCCCGTCCTCTCTCGAAAAGACATAGGATTTATAGTTCGGGAAGTTCAGAAGTCCGGCGAATTCCTCTTCGGAAAGATTGCCGCGGTCAGCGACGGAATACACGGTGCCGGTATAGAGACAGTCCTTGGAATTCTTGCTTCCGTCACTGTCGTCCAGAATCATCTGGCGGACGAAGGCTTTTGCGCCGATCGCGTCCAGGTATTCGGTCAGCGTTTCGGCGTCATAGGACTGATGCATGCCGATCTCGGCGACCCGGTACATCGATTTTGCGGGATCTCCCGCGATCGTGCGGAATCCGTCGGGGCTGGTGGCGGCGACCGCCTCTTCGGAAAGAAGCGCATTGTCCACCGGCTTTCCGGTCATCTTAGAAGTGTAGCTGTAGCGCAGCCGGTCCCGGACGGCAGGGTCCGAAGTATAGGCGACCGCGATCACGGAGACGTCCTCCGGATAGAATTTCTGCCGCGCGATTTCCTTGATGAGCGGCCGGAGCGCCGCAACGCCGTAAAGCGGCGCGGTCCCTTCCTTCATGGTGAGATACATCAGGATCTGGAAATACACGCCGTTCCCGGAGTACAGGAGTTCTCCCTGCAGGACGGAAGTCGTGTCGTTTTGAACGGAACTGCCCGGGAAGCGGAGCACCTTCAGAAGACTTCCGTAGTACGAAAACCGGACGTTGACGCCGAGCCCGTTCCGGAACCAGTCCCGGCAATGATCCAGAATGAATTGCTGGGCTTCGTTCGGGGCGTCTTCCCGTTCGCTCTTTAGGTCGCGGTAGGTCTCTTTTTCGAGGTAGAACCGGTCGAGCAACGCGTTCGGGCGGACGTTCCAGAGTTCCACGGAAACGGTGGTCTCCTCTAAAGTGAAATTGATCGGAACGATCTCCTTCACGAGAGGAACGTCCTCTTCCCGGAGCGTGACGGAGACCGAAAACCGCCCGATCCGTCCGGTTTCACTGAAGACGAGCGGACGAAGGTCCATGCCGATCACGCGTGCTTGGATCAACGGTGTTTTTGTGAGATAGCGATAGGAGAGCGTCAGCGTTTCCGAAGGGCCGATTTTCAGGAAAACCTCGTCTTCCGCGGTGCGGAGGAGATCTCCGGAACCGGTCAGCGAAAGCGAGCCTTTCCGGAATCCCGTGGAGATCACGGGCAGCTTTTTGAAGAGGGAGACCGGCGCATTGCCGGTATTCTGCAAAAGGAGCGTGGTCTCGACTTCGTCGGTGACCTCATTGACCTTCGTTTCGATGGAAAGCACGGACAGCGTTTCGGGATCGCCGGATTCGGTGAGTTCGGGCTCCGCCGCATAAGAACGGACGAACGCATCCGTTCCGGTCGAAACGAGGACCGGGACAAGCAAAAGGCAGGATAAAAACAGGCAAAGGACTGCTGAAAGTGCCCTGATGCATTTTTGAGCCATTGCTCCTCCTCTTGTCGGAATTCTCAGAAAACGGAAGACCTCCGGATAAAAAAATAATACCACAAACAGGGACAAATGTCACCCGAAAACGGTGCTCAGGGCAGCCTTTTTCTGCAAACAATTTTGAAAAAACGAGGATTGTCGCAGAATAATGCTTGAAAACTCATGCAAGATATTATAAAATACACTTATCATAAGATAAGGAGGAAATCCATTATGAATGAACAGGAAAAAGCCGGCATCAGCACAAAGGCGCTCGTATTCGGAATTTTAGCAATTGCTCTTTCCGAAACAGTCATCCTCGGTATCGTGTTCGGCTTCATCGCCCGTAAGCAGGCGAAAGCGTACGGTGCTGCGAATGGCGGCGTCATCGATGGCAAGGCAAAAGTCGGTAATATCCTTGGCCTTTTGGGCATCATCTTTGGTTTCGTCGCCATCATCTACTGGATCATCATCGGTGTAGGTGCTTGCAGCGCGAATGCGCTTAAGGATGCGCTCAATAACGCGCTTCAGCAGTAACTTGAGCGAAAAAGGGCCGTCGCCTGGCAGTCATTGCCGGTGGCGGTTCTTTTGTATATAAACCACAATAAAAATCTTGTAAAAAAGACAAGTATATATCTTATTGAAATTGTATATCGCTATGGTACAATGAAAGAAATCAGAGTTCTTACTAATAATAGGAAACTGTTTGCAATCATTCGGAGAAAACGGAAAGGAAGAAACCGAAATGGCGAAAAAACTGGTCATCAATACCGCCTGGTGCAAGGGATGCGGGATCTGTGCCGCATTCTGCCCGAAGGGTCACCTGGAAGTGAAGAAGGAAAAGGTTCGTCCTGTGGAAGGAACGGATTGCATCCTCTGCGGCGCGTGCGAGATGCGCTGCCCGGATTATGCGATCTACGTGGAAGAAGAGAAGGAGGCCGATTAATGGGAAAGAAAGTCTTAATGCAGGGCAATGAAGCCTGCGTCGAGGGCGCGATCGCGGCCGGAATGCGGTTTTATGCGGGCTATCCGATCACTCCTTCGACCGAGATCGCGGAAGTGAGTGCGCTCCGTCTGCCTCAGGTCGGCGGCAAGTTCATTCAGATGGAAGACGAGATCGCTTCGATCGCCTGCGCGATCGGCGCGTCGACGACCGGCACGAAAGCCATGACCGCGACGAGCGGTCCCGGTTTCTCATTGAAACAGGAAAACTTAGGCTACGCCTGCCTCGCGGAAGTTCCGCTCGTCGTCGTGGACGTACAGCGTTCCGGCCCCTCCACCGGCCTTCCGACCTCCCCTTCGCAGGGTGACGTCATGATGGCAAAATGGGGCACGCACGGGGATCATCCGGTCATTGCCCTTTCTCCGTCGTCGGTGAAGGAAACCTATGAACTTGCGATCCGCTGCTTCAATCTGGCAGAGAAATACCGTACGCCGGTGCTGTTTATGATGGATGAGATCATCGGCCATCTCCGCGAAGGCGTGGAACTTCCGGAAGCCGGTTCGTTCGAAGTGATCGACCGGAAAGAGCCGGAAGAATTCGGCGCGAAGACGCCGGCCTACCACATTGAGGAAGGTCAGCTCGTGCCGGTCATGACGAACTTCGGCCACGGCGAGCGGTACAACATCACCGGTCTTCTTCACGACGAGACCGGCTTCCCGACGAACAACAATGAGATCGCCGGCAAGCTCGTGGAACGCCTGATGAAGAAGGTCGACGAGAATTACGAGGACATCGTCCGCGTCGAGGAGATCGATACCGAAGACGCCGACACCGTGATCTTCTGCTACGGCGGCACGATGCGGGCGGCGCTTTCCGCGAAGAAGGCGGCGAGACAGAAGGGCTATAAGTGCGGTATCTTCCGCGCGATCACGCTCTGGCCGTTCCCGGAAAGAGAATTGAACGCGCTCATCGAAAAAGGCGTGAAGGAGATCGTCGTCGCGGAACACAACTACGGGCAGATGCTTCGTGAAGTGGAACGCGTCGCGAAGGGCAGATGCGACATTCGGTTCGTCGGCAAGGTGAACGGTACCTGCATCATGCCGGATGAGATCGTAGCGAAGATTGAGGGGTGATGACCATGGTTGATATGACAAACGTAAGCAAGAAGACGACCAATACGTCTGACCTGATTTATAAGTACATGCGTCCGGAACACCTGCCGCACATCTGGTGCCCGGGCTGCGGCAACGGCATCATCATGCGTGACGTGGCGCAGGCGATGGAAAACGCCGGCGTGGACCGCACGAAGACCGTCATCGTCTCCGGCATCGGCTGCTCGAGCCGGGCGGCAGGCTATATGGACTGCTACACGATCCACACGACGCACGGACGCGCGATCGCATTCGCGACCGGCATCAAGATGGCCCGTCCGGACCTCGAAGTCATCGTCATCACGGGTGACGGCGACTGCTCCGCGATCGGCGGCAATCACCTGATCCACGCCGCGAGACGGAACATTGGCATTACCGTCGTCGTCATGAACAACAACATCTACGGCATGACCGGCGGCCAGTATTCCCCGAC
>JAEEIV010000089.1 GCA_016281555.1 Lachnospiraceae bacterium
AGAGATTTTCAACACCCTCAAAACGAAGGGCATGAAGCGCGAAAAAGCGCAGCGCTTGATCAGCACCGGCAGACACCTATATAAAAGTGTCAGCGACCGTAACAGTTCATATGATATCGCACTCGACGAAAACTACATGTCGCTCTGTCCGTGGGCAGAGGTACAGTCTACAGGCGAGTTATGGGACAAGGAACTGACTGATCTGGCGGTGGCCGTTTTCGATTCCGAAAAACAGAATCGCGAACAAAGGCTGAAAAAAGAAAACACCCAAGAACAGACGAACCGGTGATTTCGACAAATTCTGATTTGCCGCAGTGGATGTGCTTAAACATGTGACGATACGCCACCATACAAAGACCGCGATATTGGATGATTGAGAAATGAAGACAAAGATTTTATTCGTTTGCCACGGCAATATCTGCCGGAGTGCAATTGCTGAATATCTGTTCAAGGACATGCTGCGGAAGTCGGGGCAGGGTGACGCGTTCGACCTGCTGATCGCAATGGACGGGCTGAAGGGACTGCTGAAAATGAAGGAGGAGAGGAAATGAGTCTGACGTTTGAAAAGGCAAAAGAGTTGAATCGGACGATGGTGACAGAGGACCATCTGATCATCCATTCGCTGAACGTTTGCTACGCGATGGAGGCAATGGCCGGACATTTCGGCGAAGATCCGGAGCACTGGAAGGCGGTCGGATATCTGCATGATTTCGATTATGAGAAGTATCCGGAAGAGCATCTGCAGCATACGGAGAAAGAACTTTTGGCACTTGGTGTGGATCCCGCGGACGTTCGTGCGATCCTGAGCCACGGATACGGACATTGCACGGACGTGAAACCGGAAACGGCAATGGAGAAGAGCCTGTATACCGTGGATGAACTCACGGGCATCATTCAGGCGGCGGCGCGGATGCGCCCGCTCGGGATCACGGATCTGGAAGTCAAGAGCTTTATGAAAAAGTTCAAGGACAGAAAGTTTGCCGCGAAGTGCGACAGAGAGCTGATCCTCCGGGGATGCGAAATGCTCGGGATGGAACTGCCCGAGGTGGCGGGAATCTGCATTGAAGGCATGAAAGCGCATGCAGAAGAAATTGGATTGAAAGGAAACGGGTGAAAAAATGGAACTGATTCAAAGCTTTTCGGTAGATCACACGCGCATCGTGCCCGGCATTTTCATGAGCAGGGTGGACCGGCTGGGCGAGTATTCGGTGACGACTTATGACGTCAGACTGAAGCGACCGAACGTGGAGCCGGTCATTGACGTCGCGGCAATGCATTCGCTCGAGCATCTGATCGCCACCTATCTCCGGAATGATCCGGACTGGAAAGACGAGGTCATTTACTGGGGTCCCATGGGCTGCCTGACCGGGTTTTATCTCATCCTCAAGGGCAACCGCGCCTCGAAGGAACTGTATGAACTGATCCTGCGGGCGTTTCGGTCCGTAAATGCGGCCACGGAGGTGCCCGGCACCGCGCCCGAGAATTGCGGTTACTGCCGGATGCACAATCTGGAGATGGCGAAATGGTATGCAAACGAGTTTGCTGCTTATCTGGAAGCCAATGCCGGAAACGACGCCGTCTTTGAGTATCCGAAGACGGAAAGGCTCGTGACGGGCGGCGGACGGAAATTTTTTGATTCGTGATTCCGGAGAAAATTCAGTAATTGTGAGGAGTCCGTAACCTTTGCCAAACTTTTTACGAGAAGTAGGGCAGAGACGAAAGGAGGATTCAGCCATGAAACGGTGGAATCTCAATAAAGTGAAGAAAATGATGGCGTTTATGCTTGCGGTTCTCGTCGCGGCGGTTGCGTTTTCGGCATGCCGGGATCAGGCGGCAGAGCTCGTCCCTGACGACCGGCATGATCCGGAAGTCGGAAAGGCGACGGAAAGCGAGCAGCAGGCGGAGAACCCGGAAGCGGATTATCCGGTGGGAACGGAAGAAAAAATGGGAAAGAATGCATTTGACGATCAACTGATGGCCTTCCTGGACGGGAAAACGGACGGCAATTACATGGCCTCTCCGCTGTCGTTCCGCTATGCGCTCGGGCTGCTCATTGCCGGCGCGTCGGGCGAAACGAAGACGGAGCTTCTGAAGGCACTCGGCGTGGAATCGGAAGAGGAGTGGACGGCGGCCTGCCTCCGCTTCAATGCGTTTGCGAAACGGTTCCAGGAGACGTTTGACGAGGAGAGGAAAGAGTACGAGAAAAACGTGAAAAGCGGCGGTATTCCGAAAGATTCCGCTGCTCCGGTCATGGCGCTCCGCGTGGCGAATTCCGTCTGGAAAAATGAGAAACTCGGCGTGCCGTTCACGGACGAATACTGTGAGAACGTTTCGAAAAACTACGATGCGGAGTACGAATCCTTCACGCCGGAAAACGCCGCGGAAAAGATCAACGACTGGGTAAACCGGAAGACGGAAAGCATGATCGACCGGCTGCTTCCGGACGGGTACGATGCCTCGATGCTGGCCGTCGTGCTCATGAACGCGCTGTATTTCAAGGATGCCTGGTGGGAAGCGTTCCTTCCGGAGTTAACGGAAACCGGAGATTTCCATACGAAATCAGGTGCGGTCGTGCAGAAAGAGTTCATGCACGATACCGGTTCGATCCTGTATTATGAGGATGAAAACACCCGCCTCGTCGTTCTGCCGATGAAGGGCGGCGTCGACATGGCGTTCGTGCTCGGGGATGCGACGGACATTGCCGAAAAAATCAATGCCGCCGAGTACCGGAAGGTCAAGACGGCGATCCCGAAACTCGACCTGGAGACTTCATTCAGTAACGGGGAATTCGTGGACTTCCTGAAGGAAAACGGTGTCCGCCGGGCCTTCGATCCGGAGAATGCCGAATTCAGCCGCATGATCGATACGGACGTTTACGTCGACGACATCATTCAGAAAACCAGGATCAAACTGAACGAGGACGGCGTCGAAGCCGCCGCCGTGACGGCAATCATGATGTGCGGTTCCGGGTACGATCCGAGCGAGCCCGTGGACTTCACGCTGGATCAGCCGTTCTCCTTCTTCATCTATACGGATACGGGCAGCGAAATGATGACGATGTTCGCCGGCCGGATCGTGGAATAAAGGGGCGAAAATACACAAAAATCATTTGATTTTGCTGTGAAATGGCTTATAATATGATCATGTTATGTGATCGTGGCTGTGGAAGAGCGTTGACGGTCATGCCGGAGCGCTTCGAAGCAGCCTTTTTTGATTATTCCAGACTAACGAGGCAGAAGGGGTAAGACATTGATCAAGACTTTACTGAAGTCACTTCGGGAATACAAGCGTCCCGCCATCGTCACCATGCTCGTCATGGTGGGCGAAGTGGTCATGGAGGTGCTGATCCCGTACGTGATGGCGGACCTCATCGATAAAGGATTCCACAACGGCGACATGCCGTTCATCCTGAAGATGGGGCTCATTTTGGCACTCTTTTCCGTGGTGTCGCTGGCGTTCGGCGTGCTCGGCGCGGTCATCGGGACCCGCGCAAGCGCCGGGTTTGCGAAGAATCTCCGGGACGACATGTTCCGGAACGTGCAGCGGTTTTCCTTCGCGAATATTGACAAGTTCTCGACCGCGTCGATCATCACGCGGGTGACGACGGACGTCGCGAACGTGCAGAACATCTTCACGATGTCGATCAGGATCGCGGTCCGCGCGCCGATGATGATGCTGTTTTCCATTCTGATGATGTTCTTCATTAACTGGAAACTCGCGCTCATCGTGCTCGGCGTCGTCCCCCTTTTGTTGTTCGGGCTGACCCTCATTGCGAGGAAGGTCTTCCCGATCTTCACGCGGATGTTCAAGAAGATCGACAAGCTGAACAACACGGTGCAGGAGAACCTGCACGGCGTCCGCGTCGTGAAGAGTTTCGTCCGGGGAGAATACGAGTCGGAGCGGTTCGGCGAAACGGCGGAAGACATTTCCAATGATGCGGTCATGGCGGAGAAGATCCTCGCATGGAACGGTCCGATCATGACGGGCGGCATGTACCTCGTCATCCTCGCATTGTCCTTCATCGGCGCGTATTTCATCATCGGCAATGAACCGGTGACCGTCTCCTTCATGGGCACGACGTTCACGACCGGCCTTTTGAATTCCGTGTTCACGTATTCCATGCAGATCCTGATGAACTGCATGATGCTTTCGATGATCTTCGTCATGATGATCATGACGCGGGAAAGCATGCGGCGTATCGCGGAACTCCTCAGGGAAGAGCCGACGATCCATAATCCGGAAAACCCCGTCACCGAGGTGCCGGACGGATCGGTCGAGTTCGACGACGTGGACTTCAGCTACGCAGGCTCGATGGACAAGCTTTGCCTGATGGACGTGAGTCTGAAGATCCCGAGCGGCTCGACGGTCGGCATCATCGGCGGCACCGGCGTCGGAAAGACGACGCTGATCCAGCTGATCCCGCGGCTTTACGATGCGACGGGCGGCGTGGTGAAGGTCGGCGGCAGGGACGTCCGCGAGTACGATATGGTGGCGCTTAGAGACGCGGTCTCCGTCGTGCTGCAGAAAAATACGCTGTTTTCGGGCTCCATCAAGGAGAACCTCCGATGGGGCAATCCCGACGCGACGGACGAAGAGATGATCCACGCCTGCAAGGCGGCCGCGGCGGACGGCTTCATCATGGAATTCCCGGACGGCTACGACACGCACATTGAGCAGGGCGGCACGAACGTGTCCGGCGGGCAGAGGCAGCGTCTCTGCATTGCCAGAGCCCTGTTAAAGAAACCGAAGGTGCTGATCCTCGATGACTCCACCTCGGCAGTGGATACGGCGACGGATGCGCTGATCCGGAAAGGCTTCCGCGAGGAATTCCCGGAGACGACGAAGATCATCATTGCGCAGCGGATCAGCTCGGTGCAGGACGCGGACATGATCCTCGTTCTCGAGAGCGGCCGCGTCAATGACGTCGGCACGCACGAGGAACTGCTTGCCAGAAATGAGATCTACCGGGAAGTATACGAATCGCAGAACAGGCAGCAGGTGTCCGGCACCTCAAGCCGGGAACAGGAGGGGTGAGTCATGGCGGAGAATCAGAATTCCAGAACCGTACAGGCGCCCCGTTCCGGGCCCGGAGGCATGCCGCGCGGCGCGAAAATGCCGGGACAGAAGCTGGACGTCAAATCGCTCGGCCGGGTATTGAAATACCTCGGCAATTATAAGGCGCGTTGCATCGGCAGCGTCATCTGCCTCATCGTGATGGCGGTCGCGAACGTGTTTTCCGCGCGGGCGCTCGGTACGCTCGTGGACGATTACATTACGCCGATGGTGCAGCGGCGCGCGATCGACGCGGGGGCGCTCCTTGGCTACATTCTGTTCCTTGCAGTGATCTTCGCGGCCTCGGTCGTCGCCAATTTCCTCGTGAACCGGCTGCTCATTGCCGTTTCACAGGGCATCATGAAGGACATCCGGAAGGATATGTTCCGGAAGATGCAGTCCCTGCCGATCCGGTATTTCGACACGAACAATCACGGCGACATCATGTCCCGGTATACGAACGACATCAATACGCTCCGGCAGATGATCGCGAATACCTTGCCGAACATCGTGGCGGCGGCGCTGACCATGCTTGCGACGTTCGTCGCCATGTTCCTGTCGTCGATCTGGCTCACGCTGTTCGTCATCGTTTTCGTGTTCTTTACGATGTTCGTGACGATGAAGATCGCGACGAAATCCGGCAAGTACTTCGTCGAACAGCAGAAGCAGATCGGCTCGCTGAACGGCTACGTCGAAGAAATGGTGACCGGACAGAAGGTCGTGAAGGTGTTCAACCACGAGCCGGCCACGATCGAAGGATTCACGAAAGAAAATGAGAAGCTGTTCACGGTTTCTTCCCGGGCAAACGGCTTCGCTTCCATGATGGGACCGGTGTCGAACAACCTGGGTCATCTCCAATACGTGTTCCTCGCCGTTCTCGGCGCGGCACTCGTCGCATTGAACGTCCCGAACGTCACGGTCACCGGCATTGCCGTGCTGACGGTCGGCACGGTCATTTCCTTCCTGCAGCTGTCGCGTTCCTTCACGCAGAACATCAACAACGTCATGCAGCAGTCGAATGCGATCGTGCTCGCGGTCGCCGGCGCGAAGCGGATCTTCGAACTGATCGATGAGCAGCCGGAAGAGAACGAGGGCAAGGTCACGCTCGTCAATGCAAAAGTCGCAGACGACGGCTCGATCACGGAGTGCGAAGAGCATACCGGAACGTGGGCGTGGAAGGTGCTGCAGGAAGACGGCTCCGTGAAATACGTGAAGCTCTCAGGCGACGTCCGGATGAAGGACGTGGACTTCAGCTACGTCGAAGGAAAACAGATCCTCTACGACATCACGCTGTACGCGAAGCCCGGCCAGAAGGTGGCGTTCGTCGGTTCGACCGGCGCGGGCAAGACCACGATCACGAACCTCATCAACCGCTTCTACGACATCCAGGAAGGCGAGATCACCTACGACGGCATCCCCATCCGGGACATCAATAAGACGGACCTGCGGCATTCTCTCGGCATGGTCCTGCAGGACGTGAATCTCTTTACGGGGACGATCATGGAGAATATCCGCTACGGCAAGCTGGATGCAACGGACGAGGAAGTCTACGCCGCGGCCCGGCTCGCGAACGCGGACGATTTCATCCGCCGTCTGCCGGACGGTTACGACACCGGGATCGACGGCGCAGGCTCGAATCTTTCTCAGGGACAGCGGCAGCTGATCTCGATCGCCCGGGCGGCGATCGCCGATCCGCCGGTCATGATCCTCGACGAAGCAACGTCCTCGATCGACACGAGAACGGAAGCATTGGTGCAGCGCGGCATGGACGGCCTCATGCACGGCCGGACCGTGTTCGTCATTGCCCACCGTCTCTCCACGGTGCAGAACGCCGACGTCATCATGGTCCTCGAACACGGCGTCATCATCGAGCGCGGCACGCACGAGCAGCTGATCGAGCAGAAAGGCAAGTATTACCAACTCTATACGGGCGCGTTCGAGTTGGATTAAGAAGAGAGTAAGGGTTCACAGTATTTACGGAGGTTTATCATGAAGAGAATCCAGCAGTTTTTGATTTCGGCGGCAGCAGTCCTGACCGCGGTCTGGACCAAGTTCAGTCTTGCGGTTTCCGCAGCCGGGGATGCACTGCAACCGACGGCGTATCAGGAGTATGCGCCGCAGACGGCGCTGGAAACGATCTTTCAGGCGGCGCTTCTCATCCTGATCCCGGTCGTGGCCGGCGGACTGATCGCACTTGTCATCGTGCTCATTGTCCGGTCGGTCATCCGGAAAAAGAAAGCGAAAAACGGGAAAAAAGATTGAAAAAGCTGGGACGATATGATACTTTTATAATAGCATTCCGTTTGAATATACGGGAATGCAGTAAGGAGAATTGCAATGGCTGATCAGGTGAAGAAAGAGAAGAAAGCCCCGAACTACATCAAGCGGATCATCATTTTCGCGATCGTTCTGGTGGTGTTTCTGTTCCTTGTAAACCCGCAGTGGCTGTTTTTCCTGCCTCAGGAAACGCGTAACACCATGTCCAGAGCATGGGGCGACTTCTTCGGCGGCAGCACGGAACAGGTGACGAGGGTCGTTCAGTTCAACTGGATCAATATCTTAAAGATCGTGGTGATCGTGCTGCTTCTGCTCATGATCAACTGGGTGATCAAGTTCATCCTTTCGAAGATCAATCCGAAGAGCGGCAAGGGCAAGAGCCTTCTGTCCATGGCGAAGAGCTTTTCCACCTGGATGATCGCGATCATCGGCGTGATCTGGGGGCTGGCCGCCATCGGCGTGAACGTGTCCACGATTTTCGCGAGCGTCGGGATCGTCGCGCTGGTCGTCGGCTTTGCAGCACAGAGCCTGATCGAGGACATCGTGACCGGCATCTTCCTGGTGTTCGAGGATGAGTTCAACGTCGGCGACATCATTGAGTTCAACGGCTTCCGCGGCACAGTGACTTCGATCGGCATCCGCGTGACCAGCATTCAGGATCCGGCCGGAAACATCAAGGTCGTGAACAATTCCGACATCCGGAACATCCTGAACCGCTCGAAGAACAGTTCCGCCGCGATCTGCGAGATCCCGATCTCGTATGCGGCGAACGTGGAAGAAACCGAGAAAGTGCTGTTGGAGATCTGTGAGACGCTTCCCGAGATGTATCCGGACGTCTTCCCGACGGCGCCGACCTATCTCGGCGTGAATTCCTTCGAGGCCTCTTCCGTGAACTTAAAGTTCGTGGCGAAGGTCGATGAGACAAACATCTACAAGGCAGTCCGCCTGATGAACCGTGAGATGAAGATCGGCATGGATAAGGCCGGCATCGAGATCCCGTTCCAGCAGGTGGTCGTTCACGAGGCGAAAGAAGAAGTATAATGGACTATCGCGATCCGGCTCCGGAGTACGCACCGGTCCCGAAGGACTACGAAGCGAATCCGGAGGAGTTTTCCACGGCACCCGAAATACCGAGTACGGTGTCCGAGGAAGAAAAAGAATATGAGTACCGGACCGGAGAAGAGACTTCGGGAAGCCGCCGTGCGTCGAAATTCAAGCGTGCGCTGCTGATACAGGCCGCCGCCGTGATGGTCGGCGCGGTCGTGATCCTGGACGGATTCGGCGTGGATCATCTCGGAATGGATGCGTTGATCGGCGATCACGATAGATGGGAAGAGCCGTGGGATGAGCCGAATGACGAGCCGTGGGACGAACCGACGTATGACGATCGCGCAGTGGAAGAGTTCCCCGAAAAGGACTCTAAATGGCCGACCCGGGTGAACGTGCACGGTCATGTGACCTACAACGTGACCGGAGAAACCTTTGACTTTGACTTCCAGACCAATGAGGACTTCTCCTATGACGACGGCATGAAGGACGTCCGGAGCCGGGTGCGTTCGCTCGGCGCCGATCCGGACAGCATGGAACTTGTGGAAGCGAAGAACTCCGGCGGATCGTCATTGCAGAAGAGCGACGACGCGATCATTGTCGGCAGCGGAGATTCGCCGGAAAGCATCTATCTCGCATCGGGCGAGCTCTGGTGGGAATACGACCGCGAGGAGTGGTATGAAGTTGATGCTTCGGGCACTTCGTATACCGATTCGTTCCCGGAACTTCCGAATCCGGATCCCGATTTTGCGGGTGACTACGCCTGGGCGGGAAGCGGTTCCGAAGAGTACCTGATTCTGGAAGACGATGCCGGAACGCACTTCCTGGTCGCCGGCACCTACTATACGAGCAGAGGACAGGAAATCTATCCGGGTGATTCCTCCGTGTATTACGATCGCGAGAGAAATACGCTGGTGCTGAATTATTACTTCGGCAATCATCTGGACGCGAACGTGATGGGCAACGGGTTTACGATCGAGCTTCACGGCGAGAACGAGATCGGATCCATTCGGATCTACGGCGCGATGTACGGCGGTAGCGTGACCTTCACGGGCGACGGCAGTCTGAAGATCAATCCGGACAAACGAAGCGAGTACGGGCTTCATCTGGCCTGTGAGGACAGCGAGTCCTGCATCATGGTCGACCGGGAGGCGACAGTGGAGATCTCCGGTCAGTATGCAGTCGTCGTTGACGACACCCTGCTGGACAATGCGATCTTCACACTGGAGCCGATCGCGATCACGGACGACACTTCATTCGGATCCTTAAGCGTGTCGACGGCGGCACGCGTGGATGAGCGCGGCAATGTGGTCGCCGACCCGGACGGCCGGACGCTCTATCAGGGCACCGTGATCGACGCGTTTGGAAATCGCGCCGAGTATGTGAAGTTCGCTCCGAAATGAGGCGAACGGTCGAAACAAAGGTTGACAAGGCAGGCGTTCTGGGGTAAAATTACTTATCATTGCTTTTGATGTACGAAGAGTATCAGAAGAAGGGAATTGACATGAGAGAGAACTCGAAAGTTTTTAAAAGCATTGTCTTGGTTCTGGCGGCAGTCATGATTGCTGCGATGTTCAGTGCGTGCCGGGTGGATCTCAGCGGTTACGAAACCGTAATCTTCGGTGAATTTGAACAGGACGGAAAACTGGAAAACGGTCAGGAACCGTTGGAGTGGATCATCCTGGAGCGGACGGCGGATGAAGTGGTCATGGCCACGAAATACGGCGTATTTGCGAAGGACTATTACATCGGATCCACGAAAAAAGGCGCCGTGGTTTCCTGGGATGATTCTTCTCTCCGGAAATGGGTGAGAAATACGTTCTATAAGAAGACGTTTTCGGACGAACAGAAAAAATACATCATCGACCAGGAATTCACTGACGAAGTGACCGGGAAAAAACTCAAGGATCACGTGTCGTTACTGACCGTGGAAGAAGCCCGGAAATACTTCCCGTCGGACAAGGCGAGACTGCTGGAGGAGACCGAGTACGCGAACCTGTCGAAGGCATATAAGAACACCTTCACGCAGAGCGGCTGGTGGTGGCTCCGCGACATGGGCGAAAAGGAAGGAAGCGCGGCGTTCGTGAATTCTTTCGGCGCGATCATCACGGGCGGCAACTATGCCTGCTACGAGCACGCGCTGGTTCGCCTGATCGTTCACATCAAACCCGAGGCATTGCAGCAGTAATCATTAATTGAAAAGGATAGCACGGCAGGCGGCCATCGAGGTCGCCTGCCGCTCTTTTAGAAAACGGGAGGTTCCATGAAGGAACGCTGGCTCGAACATGTGAAAAAGGCGGATTTCGCGGCGTGGGGCCGGGCGCTCGGCGTCTCGCCGCTCATTGCCCGGATATTGAAGAACCGCGGGATCGATACGGTGGAAGAGGCGGATCATTTTCTGCATGACACGCTGGAGGACCTGCCGGATCCCGGCCGTTTTCCTGAGTTTTCGCTTGCAGCATCCGTCGTGCTTCAGGCGGTCCGCGACGGATTGCCGATCGCCATTTCGAGCGATTTCGACGCGGACGGCATCTTCGCGGCAATGATCCTGAAAGAAGGCCTCGAGACCGTCGGCGGGAAGGTGTTCGTGTTCATCCCGGACCGGATGAAAGAAGGGTACGGGCTCAACAAGCGGATCATCGACGATGCCTTGGAGACCGGTGCAGGTCTCATTCTGACCTGCGACAACGGGATCGCGGCCATGGACGAGGTGGCCTATGCGAAGGAAAAAGGACTGAAGGTCGTGATCACGGATCACCATGAAGTCCAGTTTGAAGACGGTGAAGAAGGACGGAAGTACCTCATTCCTGAGGCGGATGCGGTGCTGGACCCGAAATGTCCGGATGCGACTTATCCGTTCCGGTATCTCTGCGGCGCCGGAGTCGCGTTCCGGCTGATCCAGCTCATCTACGAGAAGAGCGGTATTCCGGTTTCGCGCTCGTACGCGCTGCTTGATTACGCGGCCATTGCCACGGTTGCGGACGTCGTGGAATTATCCGGGGAAAACCGGATCATTGTCCGGGCGGGGCTGGAACGGCTCCGGAAAGCGGAGCGGGTGCCCTTGCGGGCTTTGTTCCATGCACTGGGGATCCCGCCGGCGGAGATCGAAGCGCGCCACATCGGGTTCCGGATCGCGCCGTGTTTTAATACGATGGGACGGATCTCGGACATCCGGGAGGCCGTGGAATTCCTGTCCGTGAAGGATCCGGAGGCAGCGGCGAAAAAAGCGGAAGAGATCGTGGCGCTGAACGATCTTCGGAAAGCGCTCATGGAAGAAGGGATCCGGAAGGCGGAAGAAACGATCCGGAACGAAGGCATGGCGGAAGACCGCGTGATCGTGGCCGTCGTCCCGGACGTTCACCAGAGCATTGCGGGGATCATTGCCGGGAAACTGAAGGAGAAGTATTACCGTCCGGTCTTCGTGCTGACGAAGGCGGAAGAACCGGGACTGTTGAAGGGATCCGGGCGGTCGATCGAAGGCTATCATATGCTTGAAGCACTGATGGCGGTGAAATCCCTCATCGTCCGCGGCGGCGGGCACGCGATGGCGGCGGGCGTCACGGTCGAAGAAGCGAAGGCGGAAGCGTTCCGGAAAGCGCTGAACGAACGGTCTGAACTTACGGAAGAGGAACTGACGCCGACGGTCATGATCGACGCCAGAGCACCGCTTGCTTATTTCACGCCGCAAACCGTGCAGGAACTGAGGATCCTGGAGCCGCACGGCGTCGGAAATCCGAGGCCGGTCTTTGCCCGGGCGGATTTCACCGTGGAACGGATCCGGCCGATCGAGGGAAAGAATGCGTTGCAATTACTGTTGAACGACGGCACTGCGCGGCGCCGGGCGGTTTATTTCGGCGATCCGGAAGAAGTCCTCGGCGTGATCCGGGAGAATTACGGCGAAGAGGCGATCGGACGTCTGCAGCGCGGCACCGGTCCCGGCGTGGAACTAGCGTTTACTTTTGTTCCGAAACTTGACAGCTTCCGGGGTGAACTCAAGGTTGAGTTCCAGTGTCGAAATTGTTGCAGGGTACGGAAAAAAGTGGTATAATCTCTTAGTTATTCATTTTGGAAAGAAAGGAGGAGCGGTATGGCTGAGAATAAAAACAATGATGCGGTCGTGCAGGAAACGCTGGATTCCGAGATCCGGATCCCGAAGCCTGCGGATTACGTGCCGGCGGATGCCCTGTTTCAGAATCTGATGCGGGAAATACAGAAATACCATCCCTCCGACGACCTTTCCATCATTGAAAAAGCCTATCGGATGGCGGCGGAAGCGCACAAGGACCAGAAGCGGAAATCCGGCGAGCCTTACATCATTCATCCGCTCAATGTGGCGCTGATCCTGGCGGAACTCGAACTCGACAAGGAGACGATCATTGCCGGGCTGCTGCACGACGTCGTCGAGGATACGGAGCTGACGCTTGCGGACGTGGAACGGGAATTCGGCGGGGAAGTCGCAAACCTCGTCGAGGGCGTCACGAAGATTACGCAGATCGACTGGGGCATGGACAAGGAAGACATCGAGGCGGAGAACCTTCGGAAGATGTTCATGGCCATGGCGAAGGACATCCGGGTGATCCTGGTCAAACTCGCCGACCGGTTGCACAACATGCGCACCTACCAGTACTGGTCGCCGGAGACGCAGAAGCGGAAGGCCAAGGAGACGATGGATATCTTTTCTCCTGTCGCGGACCGCCTCGGTATCAGCAAGATCAAGATCGAGCTGGACGACCGGTCGCTCGCGATCCTGCATCCGGAGGTCGTGGAGGACCTGACGAAGAAACTGCAGAGCTCGCATGCGGACCGCGAGGTGTTCATTGCCGGGAAGAAGGCGGAGATCAGCGAGCGGCTCGAGAAAGAACACATCAAGGCGGACGTGTTCGGGCGGGCGAAACACCTCTTCAGTATTTACAAGAAGATGCTCCAGCAGAATAAGACGCTGGAGCAGGTATACGATATTTTCGCGATCCGCGTGCTCGTCGACGACGTCATTGACTGCTACGCGGCGCTCGGAATCGTGCATGAAATGTACAAGCCGCTGCCCGGCAGGTTCAAAGACTACATTGCCATGCCGAAACCGAATATGTACCAGTCGCTGCATACGACGGTCATCGGTTCCGACGGCGTGCCCTTTGAGATCCAGATCCGGACCTTCGAGATGCACCGCACTGCGGAATACGGCATCGCGGCGCACTGGAAATACAAGGAAAAAGGGTCGGTCGAGGCCGGGAAGAACGCGGAAGAGCAGAAACTGGCGTGGCTTCGTTCCATTATGGACTGGCAGACGACCGACAGCAAGGAATTCGTGAACCTCGTGAAGGAGGACTTCGACCTCTTTTCCGGCTCGGTCTACTGCTTTACTCCGAACGGCGAAGTGAAGACCCTGCCCTCCGGTTCCTGCACGATCGACTTTGCCTATGCGATCCACTCTGCGGTCGGAAACCGTATGGTCGGCGCGAAGGTGAACGGTCAGCTCGTTCCGATCGAATATGAAGTACAGAACGGCGACCGGATCGAGATCATGACGAGCCAGAATTCGCGCGGCCCGTCCATGGACTGGCTGAAGATCGTGAAGAGCGCCCAGGCGAGAAACAAGATCAATCAGTGGTTCAAGGCGCAGAACAAGGAAGACAACATACAGCGCGGCAAGGACATGTTCGCCGCGTACTGCAAGGCGAAGAGCATCAACGTTTCGGAGGTCACGAAACCGAAATACATCGAAGCCTGTCTGTCGAAATACCGGTATCCTGACTGGGATTCCGTCATGGCGGCCATCGGCCGGGGCGGCTTGAAGGAAGGGCAGATCGTCAATAAGCTTCTCGACGAGGAGAAGAAGGAGACGAAGGCAAATCTGACCGACGAGGACATCTTAAAGAGCATTGAGGAAAACGGCCACGTGCATGTCACGTCCTCGAAGAAAGGCCACGGCATCGTCGTGGAAGGCCTGCAGGACCTTTCGGTCCGGTTCTCACATTGCTGCAATCCGGTCCCCGGAGACGAGATCGTCGGCTACATCACGCGCGGCCGCGGCATTTCGGTGCACCGCACGGACTGCCCGAACATCATGTCATTGCCGGACAATGAAAAGAACCGCATCATTCCGGCCGAGTGGTCCGAAGAAGCGGAGTCCGAAGGCGGCGGCAAGTACCTCACGCACATCAAGATCTTCTGCCAGAACCGGATCGGCCTGTTCGCCGACGTGTCCCGCGTCATGACGGAGAACAACATCGACATCATGGCGGCGTCCTCCCGGACGAACAAACAGGGCAATGCCACGATCGAACTGACCTTTGAGGTCGGCGGCATCGACGAAGTGGAGCGCTTGACGGCGCGGCTTCGCCAGATTTCCGGCATCGTGGACATCGAAAGGAGCGCGGGCTGATGATCCGGGTGGAGACGCTGGTCCTCGGCGGACTGGAGACGAACTGCTATCTCGCCTGGAATCCGGACACGAAGCGCGGGTTTCTGGTGGACCCGGGCTCGGATCCGGAACGGATCCTCGATGAGATCCGGGAACGCGGACTGAAGATCGAGGCGATCTTATTAACGCACGGCCATTTCGATCATATGCTGGCGGTGCCGGACCTGAAACCGGTGCTTTCCGTGAAGGTGTATTGCGGCGTTTCGGAGGCGGAAGTCCTCCGGGACCCGAAACTGAATCTTTCACCGGCCTATGCCGGCGTCGTCACGCTCGAACCGGACGTGACGCTTTCTGACGGGGAGGAGACGGACGTTGCCGGATTCCGGGTCAGGACGCTCGAAACGCCCGGACATACGAAGGGATCGGTATCCTATTATCTCCCGGAAGAAAACCTCGTGTTTTCCGGCGATACGCTGTTTTGCGAGACGTTCGGAAACACGAAACTTCCGACGGGTTCGTTCCCGGACATCATTGAGTCCGTCCGGAACAAGCTGCTCACGCTTCCGGATGAGACGCGCGTCCTTCCGGGACACGACATGGAAACGACGGTGGCGCATGAGAAACGGTACAATCCGTTGAAAGGGTATTCGTTTTGAAACTGCTGCTCGGCTCCAATCTCTATGAATACGACATCCGGGGACTCCTGCAGGCGTTTTTTCCCTGGGAAAAGTTTGTGACGGACGAGGCGGCTCCTGACCGGGACTGCCTGTCCGTTTTCTTTACGGAAGGCGCGGGGGACGGCGGATGCGACCTCGCGGAACTTGCGTTTTCGTACGGCGGAACGGAGCGGAAGGAACGGATCTCGCTCTGCCTTTCCGACGTGAAAACCGCGAAAAGCGCGTTGAAGAGGACCTTATACCGCATGCTTTCGGACGCGACGGGGAAGACGCTGCCGTGGGGGACGCTGACCGGCATCCGTCCGACAAAGATCGCGATGGATATCCTCGTGCACGGCGGCAATGAGGCGGAAGTCCTCCGCCACATGAAGGAAGACCTGCTCGTTTCCGACCGGAAAGCACGGCTTTCTCTGGAAATCGCTGAACGGGAGAGGGCAATGCTTTCCCGTCTCACCACGGAAGGCATCAGTCTGTACGTCGGCGTTCCGTTCTGCCCGACGACCTGTCTCTACTGTTCTTTTTCCTCATTCACGATCGGCGCGTACGAAAAAAGGGTGCCGGAATACATTGACGCGGTCTGCCGTGAACTGGACGTGATCCGGGAACTCTTCCCCGACACGCCGGTCCACAGCGTTTATTTCGGCGGGGGTACGCCGACCTCGCTTTCCGCGGAAGCATTGGCCGTGCTCCTTAAAAAAGTGGAGGACACGTTCGACCTGTCCGAAACTCTGGAGTGGACGGTGGAAGCGGGCCGGCCGGATTCGGTGACGGAAGAGAAACTGGCCATGCTGAAACGGTTTCCGGTCACGCGGATCTCCGTCAACCCGCAGACCCTGCATCAGAAGACGCTCGATCTTATCGGACGGAAGCATACCGTGGAAGACTTTTACCGCGCCTTTTCGCTTGCGAGAAACGCGGGATTCGATAACATCAATACCGATCTCATTTTCGGACTTCCCGGCGAGACCGCGGAAGACATTCGGGAAACCATATTCGGGATCCGCGAACTGCATCCCGATTCCGTCACGGTGCATTCCCTCGCCATCAAGCGTTCCTCCCGGCTGAATCTTATGAAGGACGTGTACGAACATTACCGGATGGAGAACACGGACGGTCTCATGTCGTTCACGGAAGACGTCTTAAGAGAAGCCGGCCTGAAGCCGTATTACCTGTACCGTCAGAAAAACATGTCGGGAAATCTCGAAAACGTCGGCTATGCGGCGGAAGGAAAAGAGTGCTTTTACAACGTCCTCATCATGGAGGAGATCGAATCCATCCCGGCAGCGGGCGCCGGCGCCTCTTCGAAGCGGGTGTCGGGAGACCGGATCACGCGCGCGGCCAATGCGCACGACGTCGACACCTATTTAAAGAACTTCGATGAAATGATGGAGCGGAAGCGGAACCTGTTCGGCGAAGAGATCCGTCCCTGAACAAACAACCGACCCGGGGGGAACCCCGGGCCGGCCGTTCAAAGAAAAGGGGGAGTACTTTTGTCAGTTCGCACCGACCTTTAAGCATCTTCACTATAACAGGTGATTGTGTCTTATTTGTGAAATCTTGCAAAACACTTTTTTATTCACCGTTTTTTCACTTTCTCCTGATAGAGTGGCAGTGTCAGAAGAACAGTTCATGCCGAAGAAAACGGCACCTTACGGCCGCCAGGGGGCAATCCCCGGAGAATCAGGAGATGACAAAATGAAAAGAATTCTTGCGATACTGCTGTCAGTCATATTGCTGATGACGCTGTCTTCGTGCGGGCTCATTACCTCGCTCATCGGCAGCGGATCGTCGGAGGCGGAGACGGATCCGGAGCCGGCGGTGAATACGGAGATCAATGCGAAGGAAGCGACAGGCGCTTTCTCGATCACTACGGAAGACGGCGCATTTACGGAAGACGGAAACGTCTATACTGTCACGGCGGCCGGGACCTACGTCCTTTCCGGCTATCTCGAAGGACAGGTCATTGTCGATTCCGGGGAAACGGGCGAGGTCGTGCTGGAACTCTCCGGTGTGACGATCACTTCCGGTGAAGATTCTCCGATCAAGATACTTTCGGCGTCCGACGTGGACGTTTCCGCGAAGAAAGACACGGAGAATCTGATCAAGGACACGAGAAGCGCAAAGACCGCGGAAAACGACGATCAGGGAGAAGGTGCGATCTACGCGAAAACGGATCTGAAGATCAAGGGATCCGGGACATTGGTCGTGGAAGCGGGCTATAGCAACGGCATCCATACGACGAAAGACCTGACCATACAAAAAGTGACGCTGAAAGTCATTGCGAGGAATAATGCCCTGAAGGGCAATGATTCGATCACCGTGACGAGCGGAACGGTCGCGGCGATCTCCACGAACGGCGACGGCGTCAAGACGGAAAACACGGACGCGAACAAGAACGGCGTCACACGGGGAGACATTCTCCTCACCGGCGGCTCCGTCACGGTCTACGCTGCCGGAGACGGCTTCCAGTCCGCGCGCGATTTCGTGATGCAGGCGGGAGAAACCGAAACGCCGTCGGTCACGATCTACACGGGTTCTTACAGCGGTTATACGGCGTCCGACGCCTCCGTCACTTCCTATAAGGGCGTGAAGGTGCAGAATGAACTTTTGATCTCGGCAGGAGAGATCACGATCCAAAGCTTCGACGACGGCCTGCATGCGGATCAGGGCACCTCGCTCCTCGACGGCACGAAGGGCAAGGGAGACATTCTGATCTCGGGCGGAACCGTCACGATGAACGTATATGCGCCGGAGACCAAGACGGCCATGGGCCGCTCCGGCCCCGGCGGGTTCGGCGGTCCCGGGGGCTCGGGCCGACCTGGCAGTTCCGGCGGAGGGTTCCAGCCGCAGACGGTGGCCGGTGCGGACGCGATCCACGCCGACGGCGTTCTGACCGTATCCGGCGGAACGATCCGTATCGACAGCGCCTATGAAGGGATGGAAGCGAACGTGATCAACATTACCGGCGGAGAGACCGTGGTGGCCGCCAATGACGACGGCGTGAATGCATGCAAGGGCACTTCGACGCCTGCAGTGAACGTCACCGGCGGGCTTCTCGACGTCACGGTTTCTCCGAACGGAGATACCGACGGCATCGACAGCAACGGCACCTATCTCCAGACCGGCGGGGTGGTCATTACCCGGGGACCGAGCAGCCAGATGGCGGCGGCGCTCGATGCCGACGGCTCGGTCACCGTTTCCGGCGGGACACTCATCGTACTGGGGTACGGCAGAGTTTCGACTTCCGGCGGCGTCCGGACGCAATCGCTCTCTCTGAATTCCCAGGGCAGCCACACGGTGAAGATCGACGGAACGACTTATTCGTTTACCAATGCATATTCTTACGGAACCACGACCTGCTACAGCGATCAGACGGTATCGCAATGAGCGGTCAAAGGGGAAAGGACCAATAATGCGCATTCTGTTTGCCGCACCGGACAGGGATCTGATCGAGTGCTACCGGAAGATTTTTGAAACCGATTTCGGAGAAACCGTCACCGCCTTTGACGGCGCACAGGTGTTGATGCTGACGGCTTCCGAATCCTTCGACGTGGCCGTTTTGGACCGCAGTCTTCCGCGCATCAAGTACGGAAGAGTGCTGGAACGGGTGACGGCTCAGGGGATCCCGGTCATTGCCCTGGCATCCGCTTCTTCGGGCGGTGAAAATATGGCGCAGATGCCGGGAGAACGGGCGGTGCTGACGTATCCGTTCATGCCGGAAGAGATCATCGGAAAGATCCGCGTTATAGAAGGAAGTCCGGAACAGGCGGAAAACAGGGGAAAGGGAACAAACGGTGACGAAGCATGAATAAGGCAGAGAAGAAATTCCGCTGGTACGCGATCCTTGTGATTTTTGTGCTGCTCACGGGCCTGCTCGTGATCATCAACGGCGTGAACTTCACGATGGCCGCTCAGGATGCGGACAGGATCACTGAGCAGATCGCGGGCCGTCAGGGCTCGTTTGGCCGCATGGAAGACGGCGTCAACGCACCCCCGGAAGGCGGGTTCAATGCGCCCCCGGAAGGCGGAAACAAGGACTTCCGATTCGGGCCGATGGGCCCGGACTCCCCGGAAATGCAGGAATCGATCCGCTATTTCACGGTCTCGTTTTCCGAGAAAACCAAAGAAGCAAAGACCGTCGCCTATCAGATCTCTTCCGTCACGGAGGACGAGGCGAAGACCTGGGCAGAAAGCCTGCTAAAAGGGGAGACCGGGTGGACCCGGGGAACCTACCGCTACCGCGTGTATAAGTATCGGGGACAGAAGTACGTGACGGTCATTGACCAGGCGCGGGAACTGCTTCCTTCGTTCCGAATCCTGCTCATTTCCGCGATCGGCGAGGCGGTCGTTCTGCTCATCGGCTGGTTCGTATTGAAAGCCATCGGGAAAAAGATCTACGCGCCGATCCGTGAAGCGGAGCGGAAACAAAAGGCGTTTCTTACGGCGGCCAATCAGGAATTCCGCGTGCCGCTTACGGTCATCGGCGGGAACATGGAACTCATCGAGAGAAGATACGGGCCCGACGAGGAAACGCGGTCCACGAGGCGTCAGCTCGGCAAACTGGGCGATCTGGTGGATCAGCTCGAAACCTTCGGATTGAACGGGAAAGAAACGGCCCGGGCGGAGGAATGCCGAGTTTCGGAGATTTTCCGCTCGGAGCTTGGCCGTGCCTCGGCGGAGTTCGCTTCCCGCGGCATTACGTTGCAGCAGGAGATCGCACCGGACGTCACGCTTGCCGCGAATACGGAAGACGTCCGCGCGATGATCGGCGAACTCGTCGGCAATGCCCTGAAATACGCATTGACGACCGCTTCGTTTGCACTGAAAAAAGAAAACGGGCACGTGCTCATCGAGGCGGAAAACGACACGGATCTCCCGGACGGCTCCGTGGATCAGGTTTTCGACCGGTTCACGACGCTCGAAAACGCGGAGGGTTCGACCGGCCTTGGTTTATCGCGCGTGAAGGAGATCGTAAAGGCATTGAACGGCCGCATTGCCGCGTCCGTTTCCGGCGGGAAGTTCCTCCTGACCGTGACGCTGTAAAGACGGGGAAACGGCAATGGCGATCACGGTCATGAAGCGGTACGAACTAAAGTACCTCTTGAGCGCCGAACAGACGGCGTTTTTAACGGAGAAACTGAAAGGACATATGGAGGCGGATCAGTACGGGAAAACGTCGATCGCGTCCCTGTACTATGACACGCCGTCCTATCAGCTGATCCGCATGAGCGTGGAAAAACCGCCGTTCAAGGAAAAGATCAGGCTCAGATCTTACGGGATCGCCACGGAGGGATCGCCGGTCTTCCTGGAACTGAAGCGGAAAGCGGACGGGATCGTCTATAAGCGGAGAGTCGAGACCACGATCCCGTTGGTGGAGAAATTCTTCGCCGGAGAAGGCGACATCTGCGCGGCCGGCCAGATCAACCGGGAGATCACGACGTTCAGGGATCATTATAAAACGCTGATCCCGGCTTGTCTCATCATTTACGACCGTACGGCATTCTTCGAACCGGGCAGCGACCTGCGCCTCACGATCGATGAAAACCCGCGGTACCGGGTGGAGGACCTCACGCTCACCAAGTCGATGGATGGGATCTCGCTCCTGGAACCGGGGAAAACGATTCTGGAGATCAAGGTGCAGGATGCCATGCCATTGTGGCTGACGAAGATCCTCTCGGAGGGGAAAATCTACAAGGGAAGTTTTTCAAAGTACGGCGAAGCCTTCCGGCAGCAGCTCATGAAAGCGGAAGGGATAGAAGTTCAACGGTAAAGAGGAGGGTTCATTATGTTTGATTCCATTTATTCCGGCGTCGTGACTCCGTCACAGTTTTTCATCATGGCGGCCGTGGCATTGGGGACCGGGTTCCTGTATTCCTGGATCATGAGTTTCCGCGTCCGCGCCACGAAGCGGTTCTTCGTCGTGACTTCGCTGATCCCGTTCGTCGTTGCGTCGGTGATCACCTTCGTGAACGGCAACATCGGCGCGGGCGTGGCGATCGGCGGCGCCTTCACCCTCATCCGGTTCCGGAGCGCGCAGGGGAGCGCAGACGAGATCGCATCGCTTCTGGTGGCCATGGGGTCCGGCATAGCGTTCGGCATGGGCTACCTCGGCTACGGCGTCGTGATCCTTCTGGCGTTGGGCGTCCTGTTCCTCATCCTCAGCTTCATTCCGCTGTTCGAACATAAAAAGATGGCCGCGGATCAGCTGCTTCGGATCACGATCCCCGAGTCGCTGGAATACAACGGCACATTCGACGAGATCTTCGCCCATTATTTGAAAAAAGTCGAGAGCGCAGGCGTGAAGACCACGGGCATGGGCAGCATGTTCCGGCTGTCGTATAAAGTCCAGATGAAGGATCCTGCGGAAGAAAAAGCGTTCATTGACGAACTCCGCACGAAAAACGGGAATCTGGAGGTGGCGCTTCTGCCGTATACGGAAGAGCAGAATCAACTGTGATCCGAACGAAGGAGTAATGAAAAAGCCGGGGTTTGCTGCCCCGGCTTTTCTTGATTTTTCAGCGCTACCAGGGCTCGAACCTGGAAATGACGGAGTCAGAGTCCGTTGCCTTACCATTTGGCGATAGCGCTATGTCAGTTTCGGCTGACAAAGAGGGATTATACAATAGTCTCCGGAAAAATGCAAGCACTTTTTTCCGGCCTTTTTCCGGCGCGTCCGTCTTGACAAAACGGCAGAGTTTATATAATATTATATTGGATTGTTAGATGGGGAAAGATCCCGTTTTGCAAATTCTTTTCCGTGAAAGAGGAGAGATCATGAAAAGAGGATTCTTTATTGCAGCGGCGTTACTCGTGATCTTCGGCTTTACGGCGGTGCCGAACCGCGTGCATGCCGAACCTGCCGCGGTCAATGCGTCTTCGGGCGTGTCGCTCAGCGATCTGGCGAATCAGGGCTTGATCAAGCTTCGCGGACGGACCGTCGTGAAGAACGGCTATCTCGACGCGCATTTTTCCGGGACCGGCTTTGAGTTCCAGGCGACCGTGGCGAGCGCGACGCAGATCACGCTGACCTACGAGTCGTCGAACCACAGCAAGATCGGGTTCATCATTGACGGCGATGAGACCGTGGTGCTGAATCGGACGACCGGTACGAACCAGACAGCGAAGGCCACGATCCCGGCGGGCACGCATGAGGTGATCGTCTTAAAGGAAAGCCAGATCTCGAGCGGCGCGACGAGCACGTTCAAGATGAAGACGATCCAGTTCAACGGCACCGTGGACAAGAAACTCGACGACCGGGATATTTATTTTGAGGTGATCGGCGACTCTTATTCCTGCGGCGACGGCGCGGTCGGCAAGTACGCGATCGGCAAGGCGTGGACGAGCCCGGACGACGACGCGGTGACGTCTTCGTTCGGCCATTATCTGGCCACGATGCTCGGCGCGGATTATTCCGTGGTCGGACGCGGCGGCATCGGTCTCGACGGCACGAACATGCAGGAATCGGGCAGCAATACGGTGACGATGCCGATGCTCTACAAGTATGCGAGTTATGCGGACCGGGCGAACGGCGTGCAGTACGATTTCCAGTCGGCCCGCGTTCCGGATTTCGTGGTCATTGAAATCGGCGCGAACGACTCGAATTCCTCGGCCAATGCGGCGTCATGGACCGGCTACGCGAAGAATCTTATTCTGCAGGTCAAGGAAGTTTACGGCGACGTCCCGATCATCTGGGAATTCACCGGCAGCAAGTCCTGGCTCTTCACGGGTCTTCGGAACCTCGCGAAAACCGATGCGCAGCTTTCCGTTTATGACAACCTCTATTTCCACACGAACTACTTCAACCGGAACGGTTCGGCCGCATTGAAGTCGCAGTCGGGCGGTCATCCGGACAGTGGAGACCAGTACGCTTTTGCGGAGCGTCTTTACAATTTCATTGACACGGACACCTTCATTCTGGAAGCGCCGGAAGACCCGAAGACGGAGATCGTGTATTACGTTTCCGAAACCGGCAATGACAACAACGACGGTCTGACACCGGAAACGGCATTGAAGACCTGTCCTGCGGTATTGAATAGATTCACGGACAAAACGGGTTCTCCCGCGGATGCGGAACTCGTGATCAAAGTCACCGGGACGGTGGTCGGCTCTGCCACGCAGGGGTTCATGAATTTTAATGCGGCCAGCCGCTATTACCGTGTGGACGGCACGCCGCTTCCGGTCGTCATCGAAACCTATCAGTACGACGGCACGAACCGGGCCACGATAAAGCAGAACTCCAAACCTTCAAACGGCGGTTCGGCGCATATGGACGTCACACAGCCGTTCACGTTCCGGAACGTGAAGATCTGGTGCGCGAAGGGCACGAGTTCGAGTTATCCTTATTCGATCAACAACCTGCATGCTTCAGGCAACCGACTGGTGCTGGACAACGTCATTGCCCAAAGAGAAGAAGGCGGCACGCTGAACTTAAGCGCTGCGGGACAGTTCCGCCGCACCTATCTGGAAGGGGCGATCGCCGGCACGGAGGAAGTACTTTCCGAAGTGGTGCTTTTGAACGGCACGTACGACAGCACGACCGGGTTCGGCTACATTGCCGCCAACCCCGCCGGCAATTTGTGGGCAAGCGGCAACTCTGCATATTCCGCTCCCGGCATGACCTGTAAAATCACGGTCGGCAAGGGCGCGATCGCGAAAAACGTGAACGCGGTCAGAGGCTCGTTCGCCCCGAAGGAAGCCGTCGTGGAACTCACGACCGGCGGCGTGATCGAAGGCTCTTATGCGGGCTCGCCGAACTCTTCCGCCACCGACACGAGAAATACCTACAATACCGACGTTCATTTCATCCTTTCCGGCGGAAAGGTGCACGGCTATTTCTGGATGCTCGGCCGGAACGCGACCGTGAACGGCGACGTCATCTTTGAAATGACCGGCGGCGAGATCCACGTGCCTCCGTTTACCAATACAGACGGCAGCATCATTGCGCTCGGTGCCGGATGGTCGGGCGGAATCGTGACCGGCGACGTCTTCAATGACATTTCGGGCGGTCTGTTCCTCCTGGAAGGCGGTAATTATCAGACCTCCCCCTTCTTCGCAGGATACTCGAACGTGAAGATCCAGGGCAGCGTGTATAACACGATCTCAGCCGGCACTTTCATGGTCATTCAGGGAGAAGGCTATAGCTCGCCTGCGAATTCCGGCTTGTATCTCGGAATGATGAGCGGCTGCATTCAAACGGAACTCGTCAATGAAATCAAGGGCGGCCTCTTCGATCAGGCGCGGCTCGGAGACACCTACTATTTCGGCGGTCAGAGCGTTTCCTTTGCGATCCGGGCCATCAGGTCCACCATCGGCGAGGAAGCCGGGAACGGCCGGAACGTCGGGCCGGTATTCCTGAGCAAAGGCGTCAGTTTCGCTGCCGGCTGGGGACAGTTCGGCGTTTCCACCTATACTTCAGGCGCGGCCCCGGCGAATCAGGCCTGCTCGGATGAGGTGGTCGTCAGCACGCTGGTCCTCGGCGGTCAGTTCGACGGCAGCGTGTTCTGCACGCCGACCGGCGCTGCCAATACTACGAACGGTTATTGGCCGCGGACGATCGGCAGCGAAGTGGTCGACATTGAGAACGGCGATTTCCTCGGAACCACGTATCTGGCCTCCAACAACGGGGACGTTTACGGTCACGTTCTGGTCACCGTAAACGGCGGCCGGTTCAAAGGGGTTTACGGAACCGCCTGGAACGCTACCGGCGTGATCCACGACGGTCTGGAGATCCACATCAACGACTTCAACGACTTCGGCGCGCTCTATTCGAGTACGACAGCGACGGAGCCGTACTGCATGAGCAACAACTTCGCATTCTGGGCGGTCCATAACGGCACCGTGAAAGCAACGACTCCGGGAAGAACGGCTTTCACGTTCGACATCTCGGGCGGCACATTCCTTCGGACCGTGAACGTTGCATCGAACGGCGGCACGGTCGTCGGCGACGTCTCGATCAATATCAACGACGGCTATTTCAAGACGGTGACCGGCAATACGCTGGCGAAGAATTACATCAACGGCGGCTGCTTCGTGAACGAGCCCGCCGCAGACCTGATCGAGGAAGGGTACAAGGCAGCGGCGGAAGAGAACACCAATGCGTATCCTTTCGCGAGCACCTACGACCCGATGCAGTATCATTACATCGTTCGCGAGAAACTGAACTGCATTATCGAGGTGGCGTCCGAAACCACGGAAGGCGGCGTCGTGACGGCGATCGCTCCGCTTTCGGGCGGCGGCACGTATCTTGAAGACTCACCGGTGACGCTGACCGCGACGGAAGTGCCGGGCTATCTCTTCAAGGGCTGGTACCTCTCCGGCGCGCAGGCTTCTCCGAGATTCCGCTATGAAACCGCGGCGGTGTCGGATGCAACGTACGTTGCGAAGTACGAGGTCCGCTCGGCCGGATTCGAGATCACGGTCGACGCAGCGGAATACGAGTTCGTGAACGACGGCGTCGCGTCTTCGGAGACGGGCAGAAATACCTTCACGGTACAGCCGGGTGATCCTTTCGAGATCCGCTATGCCGAAACGGACTTTGACGGCTGGATCAATGCCTCCGGCAAACTGTTCAGCAGAGAGAATCCGTACGCCGGCACGGCTTCGAACGACATGGAATTCAAACTGCAGACGAAGGGCTCGACCGAGGCCCCGACAGTCATCTTCTACACGGCCTATAATCAGGTATTGCAGACTGTGAAGGCGGCGGACCTGACGGCACTTCCCGCCGTTCCGGTCGTGATCGATAAGATCAATCCGGGTTCGTGGAGTCTGACGCTTTCCGAGATCCAGACGAAGGCAGCGAACGGTACGCCGCTCATCCCTGTCGTCGCGACGTATCTCAGCAAAGAGGAATACTACGTCGTCACGGTCAAGTCCGTCATCAAGGGAACGGATGCTTCGCCGGCGGCTTATGATCCCGCAGTCGTGAACTCCGTGCCGGTCGCAGACCGGACGACGGAACCGACCGCGATCTCCGAAGCGGTGGAGATCACGCCCGAAGAGATCAGCGGCTCTGTCTTCCAGTATTTCGCTGCGGCGGACGGAACGATCCTGTCTTACGATACTTTGAAACTTCGTCTGAAGGCAGATATGACGATCTACGCGGTGTATGACGGCGTGCCCGCGACCCCGTTGCCGACCGTCTCGATGGTCACGGCGATGCATTCGGGCAGCACGATCTATTTCGAAGCGGCGAGATCGCTTCCGGATACGGCGACGGTCGTCGAGCAGGGCATTCTCTTCACGACGAAGGATCTGATGGGCAATGCCTCCATGACCGATGGGGAAGCCCTCATCGCGGCGGAGAACGCATTGGTCGTGCAGGGGACCCTGCGATACCAGTACGCGTCGAGCGGCAAACAGAACGTCGACGTGACCGGTCTTACCCTGAAGAACGTCAGCGGCTTGACCGTCTACGCGAGAGGCTACGTCATCTACAGGATGAACGGGGAAGAGGGCATCCTGCTTTCCGACGTCGTGAGCGAGACCGCAGAATAAGAAATTGATGATCTGGAAAGCGGCGCAGGTCATCCTGAGCCGCTTTTCTTTTTCAGGAGAAAGGAAGTATGGAATCATGATCGTCGTAATGAAACCGAACGTGAATGAGGAACGGGAAGCGCAGCTCATTGAGTGGCTGAAGGGGATGAATCTCGGCGTGCACGTGTCCCGCGGAGAATTCCAGACGGTGCTCGGACTCGTCGGAGACACAAGCAAGGTTGATATGGAACTCATTGAGAGCCTGGACATCGTGGATTCCGTGAAGCGGGTGTCGGAGACGTTCAAGTTCTGCAACCGGAAATTCCATCCGGACGATACGCTCGTGAAGATCGGAAACGTCACGGTCGGCGGAGGGCATTTCGTGCTGATGGCGGGCCCCTGTTCCGTCGAGAACGAGGAGCAGATCGTGACCGTCGCGAAAGCCGTGAAGGCGTCCGGAGCCGATATCCTCCGCGGCGGCGCGTTCAAGCCGCGGACGTCCCCCTACGATTTCCAGGGACTGAAGGGCGAAGGCCTGGAACTTTTGAAACTGGCGCGGAAAGAGACCGGCCTCCCGATCGTGTCCGAGATCATGAGCGTGCAGGACCTGCCGCTGTTTGAGGACATTGACGTGCTTCAGGTCGGCGCCCGGAACATGCAGAACTTCGACCTCTTAAAGGAACTCGGCCGGACGGACAAACCGGTCCTGTTAAAGCGCGGGCTGGCGAATACATTGAAAGAGCTCCTGATGAGCGCCGAATACATCATGGCGAGCGGCAATGAAAACGTGATCCTCTGCGAGCGCGGCATCCGGACGTTCAGCGATTACACGAGAAACACGCTGGATCTTTCCGCCGTGCCGATGCTTCACGAACTGACGCATCTGCCGGTCGTGGTCGACCCGAGCCATTCGACGGGCATGGCGAGACTCGTGCCGCCGATGTCGCTTGCGGCCGCGGCTTCGGGCGCCGACGGACTCATTATTGAAGTCCACAACGACCCGATCCACGCGCTTTGCGACGGCGCGCAGTCGCTCCGTCCGGAGGAATTCGACACTCTGGTGAAAAAAATCCGCAAAGTCAGAGAGGCCGTACGATGAACCGGGAAGAACAGAACGGAATACAGGGAGAACGCCGCTTAAAAGTCGGAGTCGTGGGTCTCGGGCTCATCGGCGGGTCTTTCGCGAAAGCCTATGCGGCGAGCGGACATAAAGTGTACGCTTTGGACACGGACGAACAGACGATGTCGTTTGCAACGCTCTCCGGCGCGGTTTCCGGGAAACTGACCGACGAGCTTCTTCCCGACCTGGACCTCATTCTCGTCTGCACCTACCCGGAAGCTGCGATCGCCTTCATGTCGGAAAAGGGGCCGAAGATCGGAAAGAAGCCGGTCGTCATCGATTCCTGCGGCACGAAGCGCGGCGTCGTGGAAGCGGGGCAGCGGCTCGCAAAGGAATTCGGCTTCACGTACGTCGGCGGACATCCGATGGCGGGCACGCAGTTTTCGGGCTTCAAGTATGCAAAGGAAACGATGTTTTACAACGCGCCGATGGTCATCGTTCCGCCGTCCTTTGACGACATCCGGCTTCTCGAGCGTGTCAAGGAACTTCTGAAACCGGCGGGGTTCGGACGGATCAGTGTGACGACGGCAGAGCGGCACGACGAGATCATTGCCTTTACGTCGGAACTTGCGCACGTCGTGTCGAACGCGTACGTGAAAAGCCCGACGGCGTCCAAACGGAAGGGCTTTTCCGCGGGCAGTTACAAAGACCTGACCAGGGTCGCGTGGCTGAATCCCGAAATGTGGACGGAATTGTTCCTCGACAACCGCGACTATCTCGTCAAAGAACTGGACACTTTGATCGAAAATCTGCTACAATACAAGACGGCATTGGAAGAAGAGGACAGGGAGACGCTGTTCCGGCTGCTGAAAGAGGGCAAGGAACGGAAGGAAGAGGTGGACGGAAATTGAAGGAGATCATCGTAAAAGCCTCCGACGCTTACAGGATCCTCATCGGGCATGACTTGTTGAAAGAGACGGGACCGTACGTGCGTGAGCTGGGCAGCGTTTCTTCGGTCATGATCGTTTCCGACGACCGGGTGTACGCTCTGTACGGCGAGACCGTCGAAGCGAGCCTCCGGTCGGCAGGATTCCGCGTCTTTTCGTTCGTTTTTCCGAACGGGGAAAAAAGCAAAAACCTCGAGGTATACGGTCAGTTACTGAACGAGCTGGCGAAACAGGCGTTGACGCGGAACGATCTCATCGCAGCGCTCGGCGGCGGCGTGGTCGGCGACCTCGCGGGCTTTGCGGCGGCGACGTATCTCCGCGGCATCCGGTTTCTGCAGATCCCGACGACGCTGCTTGCGGCGGTGGACTCCTCGGTCGGCGGCAAGACGGCCGTGGACCTTTCGGAGGGAAAAAACCTGGTCGGCGCCTTCCATCAGCCGTCCCTCGTGCTCTCGGACGTGGACACGCTCGAAACGCTCCCCGAAGAGCAGTACCGTTCCGGGGTCGCGGAGACATTGAAATACGGCGTCATCGGGGCGGAAGACCTGTTCCGGCGCTGGAAAACGACGCCCGTTAAGGCAATGTATGAAGAAACGGTCGAGGCCGCCGTCACGATGAAGCGGGACCTCGTGGAAAAAGATGAATTCGACCGGGGCGACCGGATGCTTTTGAATTTCGGGCACACCTTCGGTCATGCGGCGGAAGCCTGCAGCCAGTACGGACTTCTGCACGGCGAGGCGGTCGCCATGGGCATGGCGGTCATCACGAAGGCTGCGGAAACTTTTGGGTACGCGGCTTCCGGGACGGCGGAAGAACTCACGGAAACGCTCCGTTTTTACGGGCTTCCCGTGGAGATCCCGTACCCGAAGGAAGCGCTGCTGCCGCATCTATGGCTCGACAAGAAAGGCCGGGGCGAGACGGTGAACCTCATCGTACCGGAACGGATCGGAAAATGCCGGATCCTGCCGGTGAAAAAAGAGGACCTTGGCTCCTGGCTCGAAGCGGGAGGCGTCCTGTGAAAACGCGCGTCATTCTTCCGGGCATGCGGTCCGGCACGGCCGAAGTGCCGTCCTCAAAGTCGGAACTGCACCGGCTCATCATTGCCGCCGCGCTTTCGGACCGGGAGACCGCAATCGTTTCGCGGGGCCTGTCCGAGGACGCGGAGGCGACGGTCCGTTCGCTTCGCGCTTTGGGAAGCGATATTGAAATCTCGCGGGAAGGCGCTTCGGAAACGGTTATTGTGAAGCCTTTGAAAAAGAAGGGCAATGACCGGAAGGACCTGTACGTCGGGGAAAGCGGCTCCACGCTCCGGTTTCTGATCTCGCTCGCGGGCGCGCTCAAAGAAGACGCGGTATTTCACCGGGCCGGCCGGCTTTCCGCACGGCCGTTGGAACCGCTCCTTACTGAGCTTGCGGCGCACGGGATGTCGTTTCGGGAGGAAGGCGAGGCACTCTTTTCCTCGGGAAACTTAAGCGCCGGCCGTTTTACGCTCCCCGGCGACGTGTCATCGCAGTTCATTACCGGGCTCCTTTTGGCATTGCCTGTGCTCACGGAAGACAGCGAACTTCTCGTGACCGGAAGAGTGGAGTCTGAATCGTATATTACGATGACGCTGGACGTATTGGAACGCGCGGGAGTCAGGGTCACCGTTTCCGAAACGGAATGCGGCCGGCTCTTTCAGATCCCGGGCAGCCAATGCCCCCGCCTTCCCGGAACCGTTACGGCTTCCGGAGACTGGTCCGGCGCGGCGTTTTTCCTTGCGCTCGGCGCGCTTTCCGGCGAAGGCGTCACCGTGGAAGGTTTGTCAGCCTCTACCGCGCAGGGCGACCGGGAGATACTGAACTTGCTCCGGAGATTCGGTGCGAAGGTGAAGACCGCGGACGGGCGGGTGACGGTTTCCGAAGGCACGCTGCAAGGCTGCAGCGTGGACGCGTCGATGATCCCGGACCTCGTGCCCGTGCTTGCCGTCGTCGCGGCGCTTTCCGAAGGCGAGACCGTGATCACGCACGCAGAACGCCTCAGGCTGAAGGAATCCGACCGGCTGAAAACGACCGCAGCGCTGCTGAATGCGCTCGGCGGAATCGCGGAAGAAACGCCGGACGGGCTGAAGATCACCGGCGTGAAAAAACTGAAAGGCGGCACCGTGTCCTCTGCGGGGGACCACCGGATCGCGATGAGCGCCGCCGTCGCAGCGGCGGGTTCGGAACACGAGGTGATCATCGAAGACCCGGACGTCGTGAAAAAATCGTTCCCGGGGTTTTATGAGGAATTGGAAAAACTGGTCCGGAAATGAACCGGAGTGAGGATTGAGACGATGGATACTTATGGTGAAAACTTGAAAGTGACGGTGTTCGGCGAGTCCCACGGCCCCGCGGTCGGCGCCGTCATGGAAGGGATCCCGGCCGGCGAAACGGTCGACTTCGAGGCGCTCGGACGCTTTCTTCAGCGCCGCGCTCCCGGGCAGAACGCGTATTCCACGGCGAGAAAGGAAGCGGACGAACCGGAGTTTCTGTCCGGCTTTCAGGACAATGTGACGACGGGCACGCCGATCGCCGCGATCATCCGGAATACCGACGCGAAGTCGAAGGACTATTCGGAACTGAAGGTGAAGCCGAGGCCCGGCCATGCGGATTATACCGCCGCCGTCAAATACTTCGGTCATCAGGCATATGCCGGGGGCGGTCATTTCTCCGGAAGAGTCACGGCAGCGCTCTGCATTGCCGGCGGGCTCGCGAAGCAGCTTCTTGAAAAAGAGGGGATCTTCGTGATCTCGAGGATCGCTTCGATCGGCACGGTCGAGGACGAGGGCGAACTCCTGGAATCGACCGAGAAAAACGGGTTTCCGACGGTCTCGATCAATGCCGGCGCCACGATGCAGGCCTGCATCGCCGCGAAAAAAGCGGAAGGCGATTCCGTGGGCGGCGTCATTGAGTGCAAGGTGCTCGGATGTCCGGCGGGCGTCGGGGATCCGATGTTCGGCGGTCTGGAAAACCGAATCGCGGCCGCCGTGTTTGCGATCCCGGCAGTGAAGGGAATCGAATTCGGCGCGGGTTTTACCGCGGCGAAAATGACCGGGAGCGCCCATAACGACGCATTCATCGTCGATAACGGGAAAGTGAAGACGGAAACGAACCGTGCCGGCGGGATCCTCGGCGGCATTTCGAACGGCATGCCGATCACGTTTCGCGCGGCCGTGAAGCCGACGCCGTCGATCGCAAAGGAACAGAAGACCGTGAACTTGGAAACCATGGAGGAGACGGTCATTTCCGTGGAAGGACGGCACGATCCCTGCATCGTGCCGCGGGCCGTGCCGGTCGTGGAAGCGGCAGCGGCACTCGCCGTGTACGACGCGTGGCTCGGAAGAAGAAAAGAGACCGCGCGAAACGCGTAAAAAGGCCTCATATCGGCATTTCGGGAAAAGAGGTATCAGTGATGGAAAACAACGGTTACCGGGCGAAAATCGACGAAATCGACGCGAAAATAGTGCAATTATTCGCCGAGCGTATGGACGTGGCCGGCGAAATCGCCGCATATAAGAAAGCAAAGGGCCTTCCGGTGCTCGATCCGAAGCGTGAACTGGAGAAAACAGCAAGCGTCCGGGAGCAGTCGCCGGAAGCGTACCGGGACTACGTCGAGCGGTTGTATCAGCTGATGTTTGAACTCAGCCGCGACTACCAGACCAAGCTCATCGAAAGTGATGAAAGGTGAAGGAAGATGATCCGTTCCGGCCTGCTCGGCGAAAAACTCGGACACAGTTACTCGCCCGCGATCCACGCATCGTTCGGGGACTATTCCTATCCGCTGTTTGAAAAGACGGCGGAGGAACTGCCGCGCTTTTTTGCCGAGGCGCCGTTTGACGGGATCAACGTGACGATCCCGTACAAAAAAGCCGTCGTGCCGTTCATGGATGAACTGTCGGAGACCGCGGCGGCGCTCGGCAGCGTGAACACGGTGATCAAGCGCCCGGACGGGACATTCTACGGCGACAATACCGACGTTTACGGGTTTACGGAAACGGTGCATACTTCCGGTCTTTCGGTCAGCGGAAAGAAAACGCTGGTGCTCGGCAGCGGCGGCGCTTCGGCGGCGGTGCAGTTTGCATTGAAACAGCTCGGAGCGCAGGTCGTCGTGATCAGCCGGACCGGCGAAAACAACTACGAAAATCTCTTTCTCCATGCCGACGCGCGGTTCATCGTCAATGCCACGCCGGTCGGCATGTTTCCGAGAAACGACGAAACGCCGCTTTCTTTATCGGGCTTCCCGGAACTGGAGGGCGTCTTCGATCTCGTCTACAATCCGGCGCGGACGATGTTGCTGCAGGAAGCGGTCTCTCTCGGAATTCCGGCCTTCAACGGCCTTAGGATGCTCGTTTCCCAGGCGGCGAAAAGCAGCGAAGGATTTGCCGGCGTTCCGGTGCCGCAGGACATGGTCGAGACGGTGATCCGTCAGCTCTCGAAACAGATGGAAAACGTTGTGCTGATCGGCATGCCGGGCGCGGGAAAGACGGTCATTGCGAGGGCGCTCGCCGGACTGACCGGGCGCCCCGTGTTCGATTCCGATGAGGAAGTGACCGCGAAGACCGGGAAAACGCCGGCAATGATCATCGAACAGGAAGGGGAAGCTGCCTTCAGAACGATCGAGACAGAGACGCTTAAGGAGCTTGCGAAAAAGTCCGGCGCCATCCTTTCGACGGGCGGCGGCGCCGTGACGAGACCGGAAAACGAGGCGATCCTGAAACGGAACGGGAAAGTCGTGTGGATCCGGAGGGCATTGTCCGAACTTCCGAGGGAGGGGCGGCCTTTGTCGCAGGGCGATCTTAAGGCCCTGTATGACGTCAGGGAACCGCTGTACCGGAAATTTGCGGACCTCACGGTCGAGAACGACGGATGCCCGGAGGACGCGGCGAAGAAGATCGAGGAGCAAATATGAAACTATTGGTATTGAACGGACCGAACCTGAACCTTTTGGGCCTTCGCGAGCCGGAGATCTACGGAAAGCAGGACTATGCCGCACTCGTACAGTTCGTGGAAAATGCCGCTGAAGAAGCGGGTTTCGAAGCCGACGTCCGGCAGACGAACCACGAAGGCGTGCTGGTGGACTGGATCCAGGAAGCGTACGGACGGTACGACGGCATCGTCATCAATCCGGCGGCCTACACGCATACGAGCGTCGCGATCCCGGACGCCTTGAAGGCGGTGCAGATCCCGGCCGTGGAAGTGCATCTTTCGGACGTTTCGAAGCGCGAGCCCTTCCGGCAGGTCTCCTACGTGTCTTACGCGGCAGTGAAGACGATCAAAGGGCTCGGATTCGAAGGCTACCGGGAAGCGATCCGGTTTTTGAAGGAATACCTGGATGATCAGGGCGGAAACGCCTGAAACAAGGAGAGATCCACTTATGAAAATCACTTTTTTGGGCGATCTGACGGCGGACAGAAGGATGCTTGCGGCGGCGAAACAGCCGGACGGAAGCTTTGATTTCAGGACCTCCCTCCGCTTCGTGCCTGAGACGCTGAAGGACTCCGACGCGGTGGTCGGCAACCTCGAAACCGTTTTCGGCGGAGAAAAACTCGGCTACAATCCCTGGCCGGTCGCGTACAACAGCCCGGATGCGCTGCTTGACGCGCTGAAGGAAATGGGCGTGACCGTGATGACGACTGCGAACAACCACGCGTTGGATCAGGGAAAAAAGGGACTTCTCCGTACGCTCGATCTTCTGGAAGAAGCGGGCATGACGCATACGGGCACCTTCCGGACCCCGGACGAACCGCGGTATGCCGTGCTGAACGTGGGCGGCATCCGGCTCGGTCTCGTCGCCTACGCGGATATGGTCAACCGGACGGCGGCCGGGACGCAGCAGGCGGACGATGCCCTCGCCCTCGTCAACCACATGCGCCCCTATCCGAAGCGTTCCTTCAAGGAAAACCTGAAGGCGGCCCTTGCCCACGTGCTTCCGATCAAGGAGATCCGGAAAAAGAAATCGGAGAAGCGTCAGGCGCAGGGCGTGAAGACGGTCAAACCCCGCGTCGACACCGTCCCTCTGACGGAGGCGGATGAGCGGAAACTGGACGAAGTGGTTGCCGTGCTCGACGCAGCGAAGAAGGAAAGCGATTACGTCGTGGCCGCGATCCACACCGGCGGGCAATTCAACGGCGAACCGGGCCTTCACAGCATTTCGATCTACGAGCGCTTAAAGCCTCATGCGGACGCGATCATGGGCAATCACGCGCACGTCGCGCAGCGGATCGAGAAGTACGGCGAAGCGGGCGTTCTCGCCTTTGCGCTCGGCGGACTCAACATGTCCTGCGGCGCGGAATACGTGACACAGGACGACCACCCCGAGTTCTCGATCGCCGTGCACCTGTATCTTGAGAAGGACACCGCCGGGACCGCCGCGCTGAAGAAGGCGACGTTCACGCTTTACTGCAATGAGGAGGACGAAAAAGGCTACCTCACCGTCTATCCGGCGGACGCCGAAGGAGGCAAGGGCGACACCGACGCGATGCGTACCGTTTTCCGGCGCATTGCCGGATATGACTTCCCGGGATTCATGGAAGAGTACCCGATTTTCGAAGCGTGACCCCGTAAATGCGAAAATCTTGTAAAAAGCGCCGCCACGGATTGAAAACGGGCGGCGCTTTTGCTATACTTAGCGTATGATCCAGATCCAGCACATCGGAAAAATCTATAAAACCGGAAAAAACGAGCACGAAGCCCTGAAAGACGTGAATCTGTCGTTTCGGGACAATGAATTCGTGGCCATTTTGGGTCCCTCCGGTTCCGGCAAGACGACGCTCCTTAACATCATCGGCGGTCTGGACCGTTACACGTCCGGCGATCTCATCATCGACGGCATCTCCACGAAGAAATACAAGGACCGCGACTGGGATTCCTACAGAAACCATTCCATCGGGTTCATTTTCCAGAGTTACAACCTGATCCAGCACCAGACCGTGCTTTCGAACGTCGAGCTCGCGCTCACGATCTCCGGCGTTTCGCGGAAGGAGCGGCGCGCCCGGGCGGTCGAGGCACTCACGAAGGTCGGCCTCGAAGATCAGATCCACAAAAAGCCGAACCAGTTGTCCGGCGGGCAGATGCAGCGCGTCGCGATCGCGCGCGCCCTCATCAATAACCCGCAGATCCTGCTGGCCGACGAACCGACCGGCGCGCTGGATTCGAAGACGAGCATCCAGGTCATGGACCTTTTACGCGAAGTCGCGAAGGACCGCCTCGTCATCATGGTCACGCACAACCCGGAACTTGCCGAACAGTATGCGAACCGGATCGTGAACTTAAAAGACGGCGAGATCATTTCCGACACCGCACCGTTTGTGCCGGAAGCGGCGGAAGAGGCCGTGCACAAGAACATGGGCCGCTCGTCGATGCGCTTCTGGACCGCATTGTCCTTAAGTTTCCACAACCTCCGGACCAAGAAAGGCCGGACGATCCTGACGGCGTTCGCCGGGTCGATCGGCATCATCGGCATTGCGCTCATCCTGTCCCTGTCCACCGGCGTGGACGTGTACACGGGAAACATGGAGAAGGAGATGCTGGCGGAATACCCGATCCAGGTCATGAACGTGGCCATGAATCTGGAATCCCTGATGCAGCGGAACACCGACGCCGCGACGGCGACGAAGGAAGAAGACAGGATCTACGTCTACGGGATGCTGGAGCGCCTGTTCTCCATGACCGAGGACAATGACCTCCAGACCCTGAAGCATTACATTGACACGCATACGGAGGAACTGGAGCCGGCGGTCAAATTCATTGAATACACCTATGCGGTGGTGCCGCAGATCTATAAAACGTATGACGACGGCTCGTTCAGGCGGGTGAATCCGGATTCGACGATGGAGGCGGCGGGACTCGGATCCAGCAGCACGTTTGCGTCGCTTCTTCCTTCCCTGATGTCTTCCGACGTGTTCTTTGCATTGCCGTCGGACCGGTCGCAGTATGAGAACCAGTTTTCCGTGCTCGCCGGCCGGTTCCCCGAAAACTACGACGAATGCGTGGTGGTGCTGTCGAAGAGCGGCGGCGTCAGCGATTTCGCGCTGTACGACATGGGACTGCGGGATCCGAAGGAACTGGACCGGATCGTGCAGGCCTTCCTGCAGGGCGGCACGGCCGAGATCGAATCACCGTCGGAATCCTTTGAATACGATGACTTTCTGGGGCTTTCGTTTCGGCTCGTGAACAACGTGGATTTTTACGAATACGACGCGCAGTACGACGTCTGGAAAGACCGCTCCTCCGACGAGGTCTTCATGAAGGATCTGATCGACCGGGGTGAGGAACTGAAGATCGTCGGCATCCTTCGTCCGACCGAGAGCAATACCACGTCGCAGTCCGGCGTCGGTTATCCGTTCTCACTCATCGAACACGTGATCAAAGTCGCGGAGAAGAGCGAGATATTGAAAGCGCAGCTGGCCGACCCGGAGATCGACGTGTTTACGAACACGCGCTTCGGGGAGCAGAAGGAGGCGCCGAGTCTCGATATGGCCTCCCTCGTCGACATGGACGCGGAGGCGGCGAAAAACGCGATCAAGGTGGATTTCACTCAGGTGGCGAAGGAATTCGCGGACGCGCTGGACCTTTCGGCGCTTTCGATGGATCAGCTTTCCATCAACATTCAGGACTACATTGACGTCGCCGCGCTGTCGTCGTCGGTCGGCGTATTGCCGAGACCGGATTATTCCAAACTGATCGAAGAACTCCGGCCGGAGGAAGGGATCTTTGAAGAAGCCCTGGGGCCGGTGCTGGAAGCGTACGAAAAGTTTGCGGAAGAGGAACGGAAGAAGGCGGAAGACGGGAGCGGCTCCGATACGGAACCTTCCGGAGAAGAAAGCAATACGGAAAGCACGGAAGCCGGATTCCCCGACCTTTCCTCCGAAGCCGAGGAGCTCTCTTCCCGGGCGGAAGAGGCAATCGCCGAAGCGGACGTCGCGAGACGGTTTCTCGAAAGCGAAGAGGGGCGGGCCGCGATCGAAACGTTCAGCCGGACGCTGATGGAAAAGAGCAATAACGACGACGTCATCCGCGAATTCCTGGAAGATTACATTGAAAACGATCTGCAGGAGCCGAGGGACCGGTTCACGAATGAACTGAAGCGTCAGATCTCGGCGGCGGAAGATGCGGTCCGCTCGAAAGTGGTCGCGATCTTCAAGGACGCCATCCAGAAGGCGATCGTCCAGGTGGGCGAGCGGATGATGGGGATGGTGAACATTGACACCGACGCGTTCCTGAAGGCCTTCCGCTTGAAGATGACCGCGAAGGAACTCGGTCAGCTCATCTCGTCTCTCAGCAGTCTGAAAGGCGCGACGTTTGAAAACAACCTGAAGAAACTCGGGTATGCGAGCCTCGACGATCCGTCGTCGGTCAGCATTTACCCGATCGATTTCGCCGGCAAGGAAGTCGTGCTGAACTTCCTGAACCGCTACAATGAAGAGATGGAAGCCCTCGGAAAGACCGAGGCGAAGATCTCGTACACGGACACCATCGGAACGATCATGTCGTCGGTGACGCTCATCATCACGATCGTGAGTTCCGTTCTGATGGCGACGGTCGGCGTCTCGCTCGTCGTTTCGTCCATCATGATCGGCATCATCACTTACATCTCGGTGCTGGAGCGGAAGAAGGAGATCGGCATCCTCCGTGCGATCGGCGCATCGAAGCGGAACGTGGCCGCGGTGTTCAATGCCGAAACGCTGATCACCGGCTTCCTCGCCGGTCTCATCGGCATCATAATCACGTATCTTCTCTTGCTGCCCGGGAACCTCATCCTGCATGCGGCGACCGGCATCAACGACGTCAATGCGATCTTACGGCCGGAGCATGCCGTGATCCTGATCGCGATCAGCATGTTCCTGACGTTCATCGGCGGACTCATTCCGGCGAGAAGCGCGTCGAAGTGCGACCCGGTGGTGGCGCTTCGAACGGAGTAAAGAGTAACAAGACAGGAGAAAACCATGGCAGAGTTCATCGGAACCGTAACGAAGAAGGGCTGTACGGACGTGTTCGTGGCAGGCGGCGGCGTGGCCGGATCGGCGGCAGCGCTGGCAGCGGCGCGCTGCGGGAAAAAAGTGATCCTTGCGGAGAAATCCCTGAAGCTCGGCGGCCTCGCGACGCTCGGCCTCATCAATCTTTTCGTGCCGATGTGCAACGGGCGCGGCAAGCAGATCCAGTTCGGCATGGCGGAAGAATTCTTACGTCTTTCGATCCGTTACGGCTACGGCGACGTGCCGAAGGAATACGTGAACGGGCGGATCCCGGAAGACGTGAAACGTGCTTACGAGGCGGAAGGCAAGAAACTGCCGCGCTACGGGGCGAAGTTTTCCGCGGAGATCTTCGCGCTTGCATTGACGGAACTTCTTACGGAAGCAGGCGTGACGCTGCTCTTTGATTCACAGGTCGCCGGTGTCGAAGCGGATCCCGGGGACCCGAACCGGATCAAGAGCGTGATTTTGCTCACGGCTTCCGGCTTTGAAAGTTATGAAGCGAAGGAATTCATCGACACGACCGGCAATGCGGATCTTCTGCATTTCCTCGGCGTGCCGACGGTGAACGGGATCAACTACCACACCTATTGCGGGCAGGGGATCTCGTTAGAGAGCTGCCGGAAGGCGCTCGAGAAGGAAGACGTCAGCGCCGCGCTTACGTCCGCGGACGGCGGCACGGCGACGCTCTACGGAACGCGTCATCCGGAATCCGTCAAAGTCTACGACGGGACGGAGTCTTCCGACGTGAACCGCTACCTCATTTCGAACCAGCTGGAGATGCTGTCGCATTATAAGGATGAGGAAAACCGGAAGCAGCGGGACATCGTGACGCTGCCGGGGATGCCTCAGTTCCGGGAGATCCGCAGGATCCGGGGCGATTACGCATTGAAGGACGAGGACCGGTTCCGGCACTTCGACGACTCGATCGCCGCGATCTCAGACTTTTCGAGGAGAGACCTCCTGTTCGAGATCCCGTACCGTGCACTCTGCATGAAGGCCTATCCGAACGTGCTGACGGCCGGACGGACGGCAGCGGGCGACGGCTTTGCCTGGGACGTGATCCGCGTGATCCCGCCGGCCATTCTTAGCGGCGAGGCGGCAGGCATTGCCGCGTCTCATGCGATCGATGAAGGGAAAACGGTGGCGGACGTGGACATCAGGGCGCTTCAAAAGGCACTGGAAGAAGCGAACGTTCTCATCCATTTCGACGATGCGGACGTGCCGGAGGAAGTCCGGATCGAATACGAAAACAACGACGTTCATTGAACGGTGACCGGACCGGGGAGCGGTCCGGGGACAGAGGAAACGGTATGAAACTGTACGTAGTGCGGCACGGGGAAACGGATTGGAACAGGATCGACAGACTTCAGGGAAACCACGACGTTCCGCTGAACGAGAAAGGGCTGGAACAGGCGAACGAAGCGCGGGAAGCGTTGAAAGACTGCGAATATGAAGTCGTGTTTTCTTCCCCGCTCGTCCGGGCGGCGGACACGGCGCGGATCATCAATGAAGAGAAACAAAAACCGATCTTTTTCGACCCCCGACTTCGCGAGCGGAATTTCGGCAGCCGCGAAGGCATGGTGAAGGGCACCTACAATTACACGGAACTCTGGGATTACGAGAAAAACCTGTCTTACGGCGGGGAGAGCATGAAGGTGTTTTTCGAACGGGTCTGGGACTTCTTGGACGATCTGAAAAAACTGCCTTCGGTCGAAACCGTGCTCCTCGTCTGTCACGGCGGCACGATGAGAGCCATTGAGTCTTATTTCCACGGCATCCGGGTCGCGGAAGGCATGGCGGGGTTTTTCTCGAAAAACGCGGAAGTCCGCACCTATGAATTGAATTGATTTTTGACGGGAGGCACCGGCCTTCCGTCTTTTCAGAGGATACAGTTATGCTGCAGAAAATCAGAACGAATTACCAGCACACCATCTACGCCTGTTACATCGGCTACATCACCCAGGCCATCATCAACAATTTCGGCCCGCTGCTGTTTCTGACGTTCCAGAAAAGTTACGGCATCCCGCTCGAGCAGGTCGGTCTTCTCATCACGATCAATTTCGGCACGCAGCTCATCGTCGACTTTCTCGCGGCCAAGTTTGCGGACCGGATCGGACACCGGAGACTGATGGTCTTCGCGCACGCGGCTGCGGTGGCGGGACTGCTTCTCATGGCGTTCCTTCCGGGGCTTTTGCCGGTGCCGTTCGTCGGCCTCGTCATTGCCGTCGTCATCAATGCGATCGGCGGAGGACTGACGGAAGTGCTCATCAGCCCGATCGTGGAGGCGTGTCCGACGGAAGGAAAGGCGGCGGCAATGAGCATGCTGCACTCCTTCTATTGCTGGGGCTGCGTCGGCGTCGTGCTCATTTCCACGTTACTGTTCACCCTGTTCGGGATCGAAAACTGGCGGTTCGTGGCAATGATCTGGGCCCTCGTTCCCCTGTTCAACATTTTCTATTTTTCGCAAGTCCCGATCGAGACGCTGACCGAGGAAGGCGAAGGCATGACGATCGGACAGCTGTTCCGTTCGAAACTTTTCTGGATCCTCGTCATTGTTATGGTCGCCGCCGGCGCGTCCGAACAGGCCATGAGCCAATGGGCTTCCGCGTTCGCCGAAAGCGGATTGAAGGTTTCGAAAACGGTCGGCGACCTCGCCGGTCCCTGTTTCTTCTCGATTATGATGGGCATCTCCCGCGTGGTCCACTCGAAACTCGCAAACAAGATCAATCTGTACGTCTATCTCGGAATTTCCGGCGCCGCGTGCGTCGCAAGCTATCTCATTGCCTGCCTCTCGCCCTGGCCGTGGCTTTCGCTCATCGGCTGCGGGCTCACCGGCTTCTCGGTCGGCGCGATGTGGCCGGGCGCGTTTTCTCTCGCGGGAGAGGAGTGCCCGAAGGGCGGTACGTCCATGTTCGCCCTGCTTGCGCTCGCGGGTGACGTCGGCTGCAGCAGCGGCCCGACGCTCATCGGATTCATGTCCGGCGCCTTCGGCGACAACCTGAAGACGGGACTTCTCTTCGGCATCATCTTCCCGGTGCTGCTCGTGCTCGGACTGCTGCTCGTGAAGGGCATCGTCCGGGGAAAGAAGCAGAAGTCCGGGCAGTGAGACTGAAACGCGGGTGTTTCGTCATGAGAAAGAGTCGTTTGCTTCTGCTCGCCTGCTGTGGGGCGCTATTCATCGCCGGATGCACTGCTTCCGGCAATGAAACGTCGAAAGAAAGCAGCGAACCGGAAACGGAGATTACGAAAACAATAGAAAGCACCGGGACGGAAGCCACGGAACCGGAGAGTGAAACGGAACCGGAAGTCGCTGAATCGGAGAGCGAAACGGAAGAAGTGACTGAGCCGGAGAGCGAACCGGAGACATCCTCGACGGAGACATCTCCGGAAACTGCCGTAACTCCGCCTGCTGCCACGGAGATCGATCCCGGCATCGTCCGGACCGACACGACCTTATATACGTATGACATGATGGCGGCGGACCTTCAGGTCATTGCCGGGCGGTATCCGGATCATCTGACGCTCGGATCCGCCGGAACGACGGAAGACGGCCGCGAACTCTTCACAGTCGGTCTCGGAAACCCGGCGGCATCGCGTTCTTTCCTCATCGTCGCGGCGACGCACGGCCGGGAATACATGACGGCGCAGCTCGTCATGAAGCAGATCGAGTTTTATGCGGCGAATTATGAGACCGGGGCGTATCTTAACACGCCGCTTCGCGAGCTTTTCGAGCAGAACTATTTCCTCATCATGCCGATGGTGAATCCGGACGGCGTGTCGGTGAGCGAACTCGGCGAGGCGGGCATTAGAAGAGAGGATCTTCGCGCGAACCTCCGCGTCATCTTCGAAAGCGACCTCGCGAAAGGCTATACCACGAATGATTACGCTTATTATCTGAAACGCTGGAAGGCCAATGCGAACGGCGTCGATCTGAACCGGAATTTCTCGCCGGGCTGGAACACGGTGAGCGAACGAAGCGCGCCGTCTTCCGATTTTTACAAAGGCACGGCGCCGGGGAGCGAGAAAGAGTCGCAGGCACTTATGAACGTGGTCAACGGAATGCAGCACCTGCAGGCCGTGATCTCGTATCATTCCTACGGCGATCTCGTGTATTGGCAATACGGGCAGGCGGAGCCTTTGTGGACCGCGAATCAGGTCCTCGCGCAGCACATTTCGAATCATGCGGGTCACTACCTTGCGGGGTATTCCAATGAGGCCGGCTTCACGAACTGGTGCATCATTGAAAAAGGGATCCGCGCCGTCGTGGTCGAGACCGGCCGCGTGCCGACGCCGCTTCCTCTATCGGAGTTTCCGGACCTCTGGCAACGGCACCGCTATACGTACGCGATGCTGGCGACAGCGGTCTCCACGATAAATTGAGAAATATGATATCCCGCGGAAAATGCGGAATAACTCCGGGTGATCCGCGAAGATTGCCCTTGAGAAACCGGCGGTTTTGCCGTACAATGACTGCAAGATGATTCGTGAGTAACGACGTTCATTGAGCGCAGGGCGCTCGGGGAAAGGAGAGTGGATCTTATGATCAAAGGAGTCATTATCGTAGTAATTCTCGTTCTGCTCGGAGGAGCGATCCTTCTCGCAGCGACGAAACAGAAATTCCGCACGGCGGGCATCATTGCCGCAGTGATCGCGGCGGCCGCACTGGTGCTGATCCCGGGAAGCGTGCATACGGTGGATACCGGCGAGATCGCGGTCGTGAAGCATCTCGGCGAGGCGCGCGGTACGAGAAGCGCCGGCACCTACTTCGATCTCTGGCTGACGAACGTTTATCAGACCTACGACGCGAAGGTGCAGGGTGTGAACATCGGCACGATGACCTATTCGTCCGATGCGCAGACCATGGACGTCGCCATGACGCTGCAATATCAGATCATGTCGGACCGCGTGGTGGAGATCGCGAAACAGTACGGCACGCTGGACCTTCTGGAAGAGCGGATCAAGGCCATCGCGATCGAAAAGACGAAAGCGGTGCTGTCGTCTCATAAAGCCATGGACATCATTGCCAACCGTGCTTCGATGAGCCCGGCGGTCGAAGGCGCGATCAAGAGCGCGGTCGGTGAAGAATATCACGTGAACATCATTGCCGTCGTCATCACGAACATCGATTTCTCCGCCGCGTTTGAGACCGCCGTCGAAGAAAAGATGATCGCCGAACAGACGAAACTGAAGGCGGAATACGAGAATCAGACGAAGATCGCGCAGACCGAAGCCGCGGCGAAGGCGAAGCTCATCGAGGCCGAGGCGGCTGCGCAGGCGAAGGTCATTGAGGCTGAGGCGGATGCGAAGGCCAATGAACTTCTGGAGCAGTCCCTGACTTCGAAGATCCTTCGGAAACTGTATCTCGAGAAATGGGACGGCGTGCTGCCGAAGACGTTAGCCGGCGAAGAGGCCAGCCTTCTGATTCCGGCAGCGGAATAAAATAACCTCATCGTTCCTGTGACTGACGGATCAGCGGGAAAAACCGCAGGGGAGCAGGAACGAATATGCCGACCGTCTGGGCACAGAATCTCCGAAAGGGGATACTGTGCCCTGTTTTGATAAAAAAAGCGGGAAGACGTTGACCGGAGAAAAACCGCCGGGCCCGGTAAGGAGGAACTATGTGTGAAAAAAAGACGATGACGCTGCAGGAAGCCTTGGGGGGCAATGCGTACCCCGGCAGGGGCATTTTGCTCGGAAAAGCGGGCGGTAAGGCCGTGACCGCGTATTTTATCATGGGGCGGAGCGAAAACAGCAGAAACCGGCTGTTTCGAATGAATGAGGGCATTCTCCGGACCGAACCGTATGATGAGAAAAAGGTGAAGGATCCCTCGCTCATCATTTACAATGCGCTCCGGACGTTTGAGGACCGGCTCATCGTCACGAACGGCGACCAGACCGATACCGTCTATGAGGCGCTGAAGGAGGGAAAAACTTTCCGCGACGCCTTGAACACGCGGACTTACGAACCGGACGCGCCGAATTATACGCCGAGGATCAGCGGTCTCGTTTCATTTTTGGAAGGGGAGTTTTCCTATCAGCTTTCCATTCTGAAAAGCTCGAAATCGCGCGTTATCAACGCAGTGCGAGAGTATTATTCCTACGTTCCCGTAGAGAGCATCGGGCATCTCATCCATACCTATGAGACGGACGGAGATCCGCTGCCGTCGTTTCAGGGGGCGCCGAAAGCGGTGACGCTTCCGGACGACCTCATGGCGCTTGCCGATGAACTCTGGGAAAATCTGGATCCTGCGAACAAGATTTCACTGTACGTCCGCATGACCGATCCCGTGACCGGGGAAATCGAGGACGTGATTCGGAATAAATATCAAAAATGAGAGGTGTGTCATGAAGGAATTTGAATTGAAATACGGCTGCAATCCGAACCAGAAACCTGCGAGGATCTATATGGAGAGCGGTGATGAATTGCCGGTGAAGGTGCTGAACGGCCGCCCGGGATACATCAATTTTCTGGATGCGCTGAATTCCTGGCAGCTCGTGAAGGAATTGAAGGAGGCCTTCGGGATCCCTGCGGCCGCCTCGTTCAAACACGTGAGCCCGACCTCGGCCGCGCTCGGCCTGCCGCTGGATGAAAAGTTAAAAAGAGCTTGCTTCGTTGACGGCGTCAAAGGGCTGGATGAATCGCCTCTCGCCTGTGCATACGCGAGAGCGCGCGGCACGGACCGGATGTGTTCTTTCGGGGATTTCGTGGCATTGTCGGACGTCTGCGACGTGACGACGGCGAAACTCATCAAACGCGAGGTTTCGGACGGCGTCATCGCGCCCGGTTACACCGACGGCGCGCTTGAAATCCTGAAAGCGAAGCGGAACGGCACCTACAACGTGGTCGAGATCGATCCCGCCTACGTTCCTGAGCCGATCGAGCGGAAGCAGGTGTTCGGCGTGACCTTCGAGCAAAAGAGAAACGACTGCAAAATCGACGCGTCGCTCTTCCGGAATGTCGTCACGAAAAACAAGGATCTGCCGGAATCCGCGGTCCGCGATCTCATCGTTTCGCTCATCACGTTGAAATACACGCAGTCCAATTCGGTCTGCTACGCGGTGGACGGACAGGCGATCGGCGTCGGCGCCGGGCAGCAGTCGAGGATCCATTGCACGAGACTGGCCGGGACGAAGGCCGACACCTGGTTCCTCCGTCAGGCAGACAAGCCGCTCTCTCTGCCGTTCAAAAAAGACCTCGGCCGGCCGGAGCGCGACAACGTGATCGACAGCTACATCAACGGCAATGAGACGGACGTGACGGCGGACGGCGTCTGGCAGAACTTCTTCACCGAGCGGCCCGAGCCCTTCACAAAAGAAGAGCAGAAGGCGTTTCTCGCCTCCCGCTCCGGAGTCGCGCTCGGATCCGACGCGTTCTTCCCCTTCGGGGACAATGTCGAGCGCGCGGCCATGAGCGGCGTGACGTACGTCGCCGAGCCCGGCGGTTCGATCCGCGACGACGACGTCATCGATACGGCGGACCGCCACGGCATGGTCGTCGCGTTCACCGGGATCCGCTTATTCCATCACTGATTCAGCCCCCTCACGAAGTCCGTGAGCATCGGGATCGTCGCTTCGAAATCGACGCCGTACCAGGGATTTTCAGGATTCTTCAGGGTTTCCGCGATCGTCGTCGCGGTATAATCCGCCGCGATCTTCAGCGCTGCGATGCGGTCCGCACCGAGCACGAACGCGCCGGCAAGCACGCTCGAGAAGATGTCGCCGGTACCGTGGAAGGCTGCCGGGACGCGGTCGTTCTGATAAACGAAGAATTCGTCATTGGCGGCGTCGTAGCCCATCGCGCCGGTCTTTCCTTCGGAGAGCGAAACGCCGGTCAGGATCGGCGTCTTCGTTCCGGAGGAAGCGAGCGTCTTCAGCATGTTCCGGACGTACGCTTCGTCATAAGTCTCGAGATAGGGGAGCCCGGTCAGGTAACTCGCCTCGGTGATGTTCGGGAGTGAGACGTCCGCGATGGCCGTGAGCTCCGCGTTCTTCTTCGCATAATGCTCATTGAACGCTGGATAGAGCTTGCCGTTGTCACCCATGGCGGGATCGATGATGACGAGCGTTTTTTCGGTGCGGAACGTACGGATGATGTCGATCACCGTGTCAATTTCCTCTTCCGTGCCGAGATAGCCCGTATAAATGGCGTCAAAGGTGATCCCCTCTTTTTTCCAATGTTCCGTGATCGGAACGAGCTGGTCGGAAAGATCCTTGCACGTAAAGCCCTTGAACATCGTGTGCGTGCTTAAGACCGCCGTCGGCAGGATCACGGTTTCGATCCCCATGGCGGAGAGCAGCGGCAATGCCACGGTCAGCGAGCATTTGCCGAAGCAGGAAATGTCCTGAATGGTGAGAATTCTTTTCATGATGTAGCCTCCCTGAATTCTTTTTGTATGCGTTATTGTATGACTTTTTGATCGGCGTAGTTCCGCGCCCCGAACACCGCCGTGCCGACCCGGACCATCGTGGCGCCTTCCTCCACGGCGACTTCAAAATCCCCGGTCATTCCCATGGAGAGGGCCGGCGTCCTGAACCCGTTTCCGGAAGGAACGATGAGCCCTTCGGCGTACAACCCGTCCGAGAGCGCTTTCAATGCGCGGAAGTATCCGCGATTGCTCTCGGGATCCTCGGTGTAGGGCGCTGAAGTCATGAGGCCGATGAGACGGACGTGGGGCAATGCCTTCACCGCCCCGGCCGCGTCTTTCGCTTCTTCCATCGAAAAGCCCCATTTGCTTTCCTCGCCGGCGACGTTGATCTCCAGCAGGATCTCCGTCACGACGCCCTTTTTCGCCGACTCTTTTTCGATCTGTTCCGCGAGCGCGACCGTGTCCACCGAATGGATCAGCGATACGCGGCCGACGAGGTACTTGACCTTATTTCTCTGCAGGTGACCGATCATGTGCCAATGAACGCCTTCTGCTTCCGGCCGCTCCTCGAAGATGCGGATCTTCTCATTCAGTTCCTGTACGTAGTTTTCACCGAAATGTCTCTGCCCTGCGGCCAATGCAAAAGCAACGTCCTCGGCCGGCTTCGTCTTGCTGACGGCGACGAGCGTGACGTCATCGGGACGCCGCCCGGCGCGCGCTGATGCCGCCGCAATACGCTGTTCCACGCATTGCAGATTGGACCGGATCTCTTCTGCCGACAGATTGGTTTCTGTTTCCATGGTTGTCCTCATTTCTCGCGTCATGGTCTTGACGGATCGTTACCCACAGTATATACTGATTCTGAACTTATAAAAGTACCAAAGCAGGAGAAAAATATAAGACCAGATGAAACGACAACTTCCCAAATACAGGATCCTCTACGATAAACTGCGGCAGGAGATCACGTCGGGCAGTCTGCCGTCCGGCAGGAAATTGCCGTCCAAGCGGACGCTTGCCGCAACCTACGGACTCAGCCTTGTTACCGTGGAGCATGCTCTGGAACTGCTGGAACAGGAAGGGTACGTCGCATCCCGGGAGCGAAGCGGCGTCACCGTGATCTACCGCGCGGGAGAAGTGCTGAAAACAGCGGACAAGTTCCCGGAAGAAAACAGTCCTTCCGGAGCGGATCGGCGCGCTCCCCAGGGAAAGACCGGCCAAGCGGCGCTATCCGGCGAAAGCTTCCCGCCGTTTCCGATCTCCGTGCTTTCCAAAACGGCGCGGAAGGTCATTTCGGAACAGGAATCCGGACTGCTCGTCAAGTCGCCCAATGAAGGCCTCCATCGGTTCCGGACGGCGATCTCGGATTATCTGGACCGGAACCGCGGCATCCGCGTGACTCCGGACGAGATCTTCATCGGCTCCGGGGCGGAATACCTCTACGGCCTCATCGTGGAGGCGCTCGGCCCGGAAAAGACCTTCGGCATCGAAGATCCGTCCTATGAAAAGATCCGCCTGGTCTACGAGCGGAAAGGCGTGAAGATCGAAGCACTGAAACTCGGGAAAGACGGGATCCGCACGGAAGAACTGATCCGCTCGAAGGCGGACGTTCTCCACATTTCTCCCTTCCGGAGTTTTCCGAGCGGCGTCACGGCGGGCGCAAGCAAAAAACAGGAGTATCTCGACTGGCTGAAAAAGGGAAAGAGAGTCATTGTTGAAGACGATTTTGAGTCTGAATTCTCTCTGTTACGGAAGCCGGAGGATACGGTGTATGCATTGTCCGCCGGCCGGAACGTCATTTACCTCAACAGTTTTTCCCGCACGATCTCACCGGCGCTCCGTGTCGGCTACATGGTGCTTCCGAAGGCGCTCACCGGCGTCTTCCGGAAAAGAGTGGGGTTTTATTCCTGCACCGTGCCGGTGTTTGAACAGCTGCTCATTGCGGAACTGCTGGAAAGCGGGGATTTCGAGCGGCATTTGAACCGGATCCGGAGAAACTTGAGAAAAGCGGGAGAGAGTTAGAGATTTGCGCGGTATCGCTTGCTTTTTCTTAAAGTTATTATATAATAAAGATGGCTTTTTTTCCGTTCCCGGTCCGAATCCGTCGGGCGCGGAATAAGAAATCTCAGGAGGTCTTGCAATGAAGACTAAAGCAGTGGTTTTTACGAAGCCGTTTACTGCGGAATACGTGGAAAAAGAAGTTGCCGAAGAGCCCGGGCCGAGAGAGGTCCTCGTCCATACGGCGGTGAGCACGGTGAGTCCCGGAACGGAGCGCGCCGTCATCAGTGACATCCCGAATACCGGCGGTCACAAATTGCACGTGTTTCCGAGACAGGCCGGGTATTCGTCGGCCGGCGTCGTAGTAAAAGTCGGATCTGAAGTGACGAGCGTGGCTCCCGGTGACCGCGTGCTGGTCTTCTGGGGCGATCATCAGGAATATCAGATGAAGAGCGAGGATCGCATCGTAAAGATCGAAGATGAGAAGATCAGTTTCGAGAGCGCGGCCATGACCTTCATTTCGACCTTCCCGCTCGCGGCCGTCCGGAAATGCCGGGTGGAGATCGGGGAGAGCGTGCTCGTCATGGGCCTCGGTCTTCTCGGACAGTTCGCGGTCCGGCTCTTACGGGCGGCGGGCGCGGCGCCGGTCATTGCCGCGGATCCGGTCGCATCGAGAAGGGAAGAAGCGCTGAAGGGCGGCGCGGATTATGCGGTGGATCCTTTCGAGGAAGGATTTGCGGAAAAAGTGAAGATGCTCTCCGGCGGCAAGGGCGTCGCGGCTGCGATCGAAGTGACCGGCGTCGGCGCGGGCCTCGACGAGACCCTGGACTGTATGGCGAAGTTCGGCAGGGTGGCGCTTCTCGGCTGCACGAGATCGAGCGACTTCACGATCGATTATTACCGGAAAGTGCATTGCCCGGGCATCACGCTCATCGGCGCGCATACGAATGCCCGGCCGAAGGAAGATTCCTATCCCGGTTGGTTCACGGCGCGGGACGACATCAAGGCGGTGCTGAAACTCCTCGCCATGGGACGACTGGACTTTTCCTCGCTTTCCTACGACGGAAACGTGTTCTCACCGGAGGAGTGCCCGGCAGTCTATGACCGAATCGTAAACGACCGGAGTTTCCCGACGCTGGCACAGTTTGACTGGCGGCGCGTCTGGGAAAAGTGAGAGTGAGCAAAGGGGAGGCAGTTCAATGAAAGCGATTTTGATTCAGGATGATGAGCGGAAGAGTCTCGTATGGGCGGAGGTTCCGACACCGGAACCGAAGGCCAATGAGGTGAAGATCAAGGTGGAATACGCGGCGTTAAACCGCGCGGACCTCATGCAGCGGGAAGGGGATTATCCCCCGCCGCCGGATTGCCCGGACTGGATGGGACTTGAGGTGTCCGGCGAGATCGTCGGTTTCGGTGAGGAAGCGCTTGCGAAGGCTCCCTTCAAGCCCGGCGACAAGGTCTGCGCGCTGCTTGGCGGCGGCGGATATGCGGAATACGTGACCGTGCCTTACGGCATGGTGATGCCGGTGCCGAAGAACACCTCCATGGTGGAAGCGGCCGCGATCCCGGAAGCGTTCGCGACGGCATACCTGAATCTTTTCTGGGAAGGCGGCCTGAAGGAAGGTAATACGCTGCTCATGAACGCCGGTGCTTCGGGTCTCGCGAGCGTCGTGATCCCGATGGCGAAGGCCTTCGGCGCGCGCGTCATCACGACGGTAATCACCGACGAAGCGAAGGAGGCGATCCAGCCGCTCGGCGCGGACGTCGTCATCAATACGAGAAAAACGGACATCGTCGAGATCCTGAAAGAGGAACTTGCGGCGGGGCGCGGCGTGGACGTCGCGATCGACTGTCTCGGCGGCGAAGTCCTCGGGCAATGCATCCATTACCTGACGCACGGCGCGAGGTGGATCGTCATTGCCGCACTCGCGGGACAGTTCACGACGATCGACTTAAAGAACATTTACAAGCGGAACGTCCGGATCATCGGTTCCACGCTCCGGTCGAAGACGCCGGAAAAGAAGGCGGAGATCCTGTCTTCGCTCGTTCGCGACGTCTGGCCGAAGGTCGAAGCCGGACTCGTCCGTCCGACGATCTATAAGGTGCTGCCGATCCAGGAAGCGGAAGCGGCGCACGGGATTTTGCAGCGCGGCGAGAACGTCGGCAAGGTGGTTCTGAAAGTCTGAGAGAACAGAGGTAACGGTCTGTGACTGTTTCGAAGAAACGGGAAATTAATTTCACAGAAGGTCCGTATTTGTGGAAGATCATCTGGTTCGCGCTGCCGATCATGGCGACCGGACTTTTGCAGATCCTCTTCAATGCAGTGGACTCGAGCATCGTCGGCAAATTCGTCGGAGATGAAGCATTGGCGGGAGTTTCCTCCACCAGCACGGTATTCAATCTCCTCGTCAACCTTTTCATGGGGCTTTCCGTGGGCGCCAATGTGCTGGTGGCCCAGTTTTACGGGGCAAAGCGGCAAAAGGACGTGGAAGAGGTGGTGCACACTTCGGTGCTGCTGTCAATCATTGCCGGCGTCATCGTGCTCGTCCTCGGATTCTTTTTCTGCAAGGACCTGCTCCTGCTCATGCATTCGCCGGAAGACGTCATTGACATTTCGGCGCTTTATCTGAAGATCATTTTCCTCGGCGCGCCGGTGAACCTTTTGTATAATTTCTCCGCAGCCATGATGCGGGCGGTGGGAGATACGAAGCGGCCGATGGTGTTTCTGGCCATTGCCTGCGGATTGAACATCGTTCTGGATCTCCTGTTCGTGCTGGTCTTTCGTTGGGAAGTGGCCGGCGCGGCGGCGGCGACGGTGATCTCTCAGGCGGTCGCGGCAGTCCTTACGGTCATCGCGCTCGTCCGGGAAAAGGGCGTGCTGCACATTGATCTGAAGACGCTCCGGATCCACGGTAAAAAACTCTCGATGATCCTGCAAATCGGCATTCCCGCCGGGCTGCAGTCTGCGGTGTTCACGATCTCGAATTTCGTGATCCAGTCTTCCATCAATTCTCTCGGGAAGATCGCGGTGGCGGGCAACGGCGCCGGCTATCAGCTGGAAGTTCTGGAGTACAATACCATTCTGGCCTTCTACCATTCCACGCTGAATTTCGTGGGACAGAACGTGGGCGCGAGAAAATTCGAACGGGCGCGAAAGGGCATGCTTGTCAACGTAGGGATATCAATGCTGCTCGGACTGGTGCTCAGCGTCGGCTGCTTCATGTTCGGGCGTCAGCTGCTCCGGCTCTTTACGGATTCGGAGGATGCGATCGAGTACGGCATGAAGCGCTTAACGATCGTCGTATTGCCGTATCTTTTCGTCTGTTCGATGGAATCCATGTCCGGCGCGGTCCGTGGGCTCGGTGCTGCGATCACGCCGACGGTGGTTTCCCTGATCGGCAGCTGTCTCTTCCGCCTGGTCTGGGTCTATACGGTGTTCTCGCATTACGGGACCATTGAGTCGCTGTACTTCGTTTATCCCGTGACGTGGGTGCTGACGAGCGTGGCTCACATCATTTCGTTCATCATCATTTTCAGGCGGATGCAGGTAAGACTCCTGAATCTGCCGCGGCCGAGGCATTTGCACGAAAAGAAAGAATCACTGCAGAGCGCGGAATCATGAGTTCCCCGTTCTCCATAGAAGGAGCGGTTCAAAATGTCATTTTTGAAACGTCATACAACTGATTTTACGGAAGGACCGTATTTTTCCAAGATCCTCCGCTTTTCATTGCCGATCATGGCGACGGGCGTTCTTCAGCTCATGTTCAACGCTGTGGACGGCATGGTGGTCGGCAAATTCGTCAGCGACGCCGCGCTTGCGGCGGTGACTTCCACCGGTTCGCTGATCAATCTGATCGTGAATCTCTTCATGGGCATTTCGACCGGCTCGAACGTGCTGGTGGCACAGTACTTCGGCGCGCGGCGGTCGAAGGACCTGAATGAAGTCGTGCATACGTCGGTCATTCTCTCGCTTGCGCTCGGGGTCATCGTATTGCTCGTCGGACAGTTTTTCTCGAAGACGTTTCTGCAATGGATGAATTCGCCGGAAGGCGTCATTGACCTCTCTGCCTTGTATTTAAGGATCTACTTCCTCGGCGCGCCGGTTTCGCTGCTTTACAATTTCTCGGCAGCCATGCTCCGCGCGGTCGGCGATACCGAGCACCCGCTCATCTTTTTAACGATCGGCGGCGTGCTGAACGTCTTCTTAAACCTGTTCTGCGTACTGGTGCTGAAACTCGGCGTCGAGGGTGTCGCGATCGGCACGATCGCTTCACAGTTCGTCTCAGCTGCCCTTGTAATGGGACTTTTGTTCCGGGGAAAAGGACCGATCCGCATTACCCTGCCCGAGCTGAAGATCCGCTGGAGAAAACTCGGACGCATCTTAAGGATCGGTGTTCCTGCAGGTCTGCAGGGGGTCATGTTCTCCATTTCGAACGTCATCGTGCAGACAGCCATGAACGGTTTCGGCAAGGTCGTGATGGCCGGGAACGGCGCCGCGACTCAGATCGAAGGCATTACCTATACGGCCATGAACTCCGTGACCCAGGCGTCGATCAATTTCGTCGGCCAGAACGTCGGCGCGAAGAAGATGGAACGGGTCAGAAAAGGCGCGTGGATCTGTGTCGGAACGGTCGCGGTGATCGGCATCGTGCTTTCATTGATCACGCTTGTGCTCGGCAGGGTCCTGCTCGGGCTTTATACGAATTCCGAAGAAAGCATCCAGGTCGGTATGACGAAGTTCATTTACGTCGGACTCCCGTATTTCATCTGCGGTATGATGGATACGATGAGCGGCGCGGTCCGAGGGCTCGGTGCGTCTTTATCGCCGATGCTGATCACGACGATCGGCACCTGCATATTCCGGGTCGTCTGGGTCATGACCTTGTTTCAAGCGGATCCGAGGCTGGAAGTGCTGTATTTCGTCTATCCGATTTCCTGGGCCATCACGTTCGTCGGCCAGATCATTTGCTTCATCATAGTGCGCGGCAGGATGAACCGGCGGCTCATGAATGTTCCGAAACCGAAGCATGTTTCGGGCGGAGAGACCACGGCATAAGGGGGAAGACATGAAGAATTCTTATTGTTCGGAAGATGCGCGGCTTTGCGGCAACGTTCAGTGCGCCGAAGGGTCCTACGTCGGAAAAAACGCGGTTCTCTCCGGTACCGTTTCGGTCGGGAAAGACGTGTTCATTGCCGCCAATGCCGTGCTGACCGGAGACGTGACACTCGGCCGTGACTCCGCCGTCTGGTTCAATACCGTGATCCGGGGCGACGAGGCGAAAGCCGTGATCGGAGACCGGACGAATATCCAGGATAATTGCACCTTGCACGTGAACGAGCGCTTTCCGCTTACGATCGGCAATGACGTGACCGTCGGACACAGTGCGATCGTGCACGGCTGCACCGTCGGCGACGGGACCCTGATCGGCATGGGCGCGGTGATCTTAAACGGCGCGAAGATCGGTTCGCATTGCCTCATCGCGCCGGCGCCCTCGTCACCGAAGGCGCCGAGATCCCTGACGGATCGCTCGTCATCGGCATGCCCGGGAAAGTGAAGCGGGAGCTCTCCGAAGAGGAGATCGCCGGGATTCTGAAAAACGCCGAAGTCTACGTAAACGAAGCGAAGAAGTACAAGGAAAAAGGCTGGGGATGAATTTGTCATTAAGGAGGTCCTTAATGAAGTCCATAAAACTTTTATTATGTGTTTCCCTTGGGGTGATAGTTTTGACTTGTGCATTCAGTTTATCATGCACACTAAAAAAATCTGTTGACCGGCCGTTTGTAAGATATTTGCTCGCATCTGCATCGTCTTCGAAAATCACGGGGATACCGGTTTCCGATGACTTTGATCTTCACACCAATATGCAAACAATTAAGAATCCTGAGGCGGGAAGGGAGAGAAAAAGCCCGATCAGTGGGAATATATTGCCGTATAAACGGACATACAAGTATACGAGCCATGAGTTAACCGATTCTATGAAATATGGGGCAATGGACATATATGAAACAGACAAGGAGAGCGTTGGGTTTCTATATCATTCAGACCAAGTGGCTTTCTATTATGACACAGATAGCTATTCAGTAGATAGGACGCGAGATTATGAAATGGACGAACTTGTAAGTATCGCAGCCTCGTTTCTTTATACTGCTTTTGGAGAAGGGTGGGACGAAGGAATGTCCCCATCTATTCGTGAAAGGGAAGGTTATGGCGGATATGAATTGGCTTACACACGGCATGCTTACGGCTATACTCTCTATGACACGGTATCGGTAACCATCAATGGCGAGGGAAGAGTAGTTGGATTTAACGGCGTTAAATTCGGAATCTTAAAGGATTTTACGAAAAAGTATAGCGAGGTTGAAATTGAACAGGCGAAAGGAGCAATTATTCAAAAAATCGACTCTTTTGGCATTGAGGATGCTCGGTTTTCAACCCCGGCAATAGAAGCAAATCCAAGCGGTGAAGCATATTTGATTATATATGTTGAAGCGCGTGAAACAGATGCAAGGGGAAGCACTTTTGATACAGTAGACAGTATCGCGACCCCATTACGGCTATCTGATCAATAAAATGATGCTGGCCAATGCTGAATCATGGAGGATATATGATCCGTAAATTCACTTTTGGAACCCCTTTTAATACCGGTGCCGTCGTGCGGCCGGAGATCGCGGAAGAGGAGTCCGCCTCAAAACTGCCGTTCTTAACGATCGTTCAGAACAAGGTGGCTTCGCGTGACGATGCCGGGGAGGATGATTCCGTCATCTTTTCGTACCGACTTCCGGACGAGGCGCTCGTGTACGGTCTCGGGGAGCAGGCGCGGGGACTCAATAAGCGCGGCTGGCGTTACGAGAGCCGGAACACGGACAATCCTTTCCAGAACGAGGGCAGGACGGCGCTGTATTCCTCCCACAATTTCTTGATCATTGACGGGGAAGAGCGCTTCGGACTGTTTCTCGACACGCCGGGATACGTGGAGTACGATATCGGGTTTACGAACTACGATGAACTGAAGATCACGGTGAAGGACGGCGGGTTCGATCTGTACCTCATCGAGGAGACGTCATTGACGGGCATCTGCCGGGCGCTGCGGCGTCTCACCGGTGCTTCCTACGTTCCGCCGAAGTGGGCTTTCGGGTTCGGAATGAGCCGGTGGGATCACAAGGATGCGGACGAGATCCGGGAAGTCGCAGACCGCTACCGCGCGCTTGACATGCCGATCGACATGATGTACCTCGACATTCCGTATATGGACGATTACATGGACTTTACGGTGAGCGAGGAACGGTATCCGCAGTTCAGGGAATTCAATGCCGAACTGGCCAAGAAGAACATTCACCTCGTTCCGATCGTGGATGCGGGCATCAAGAAAAAAGAGGGATACCCCGTCTACGAAGAAGGCCGGGAAAAGGGCTATTTCTGCACGAAGGAAGACGGCAGCGAGTTCGTCGTCGGCGTCTGGCCGGGCGCGAGCGTTTTCCCGGATGCCTTGAATCCGGAGGCAGCGCATTGGTTCGGCCTGCAGTACAAGGCCTATCTCGACACAGGGGTCGAAGGATTCTGGAACGACATGAACGAGCCGTCCATTTTCTATACGGAGGACGCATTGCAGGCGGCCTTCCGGAAAGTGGCGGAATATGAAGGCGAAAACCTGGATGCGGAGACTTTCTTCGAAATGCGCGACGTGATGGGCGGCATTTCGAATAAAACCGCGTATTACAAAGACTTTTACCATAACGTGAACGGAAAGAAGGTGCGCCACGACCGGGTGCACAATCTTTACGGCAGTGCGCTGACGAGTGCGGCGGGCGAAGCCCTCCGGGAACTTTCGCCGGACCGCCGGACGCTTTTGTTCTCCCGTTCCTCCATGATCGGCATGCACCGGAATGCCGGCATCTGGTACGGCGACAATTCCTCCATGTTTTCGCACATTCTGATGAACCTGAAGGAAGAGATGAACGCGAATATGGTCGGCTTCCTCTATTCCGGCGCCGATACGGCGGGCTTCGGCGATCAGGCGACTCCGGACATTGCCCTTCGATGGCTGGAACTCGGGATCTTCTCGCCGCTTCTTCGGAATCATTCGTCGAGAAGGCTCCGCCGCCAGGAATTCTATCTTTTCGGCATGGATGAAGCGTTCCGGGGGATGTTAAAACTCCGCTACGCCCTGATCCCGTACCTCTACAGCGAGTTCATGAAGGCGGCGCTCCGGGACGAGATGCTCTTTCAGCCGCTTGCCTTCGTCTATGAAGACGACGAGCGCGCAAAGCACATCGAGGATCAGGCAATGGTCGGCGAAGCCGTCATGATCGCGCCGGTCTATGAGCAGAACGCGGTCGGCCGCTACGTGTATGTGCCCGAAAAGATGCGTCTTTTCCGGTTCCGGAGCCCTGAAGACTATGACACGGAATACGTGGAAAAAGGTGACTACTTCATCCACGTCGCGCTCGATGAAGTGCTCCTCTTCGTCCGGGAAGGACATGCATTGCCGTTCGCGGACACGAAGGGAGTCCTATCCACCGCGGACCTCGATTACGGGAAACTGAAGGCGCTCAAGTACGACGAAGCGCCTGTGGAGTATGAACTCTACAATGACGACGGCGTGACGAGAGAGATTGGGGAAGAGAAGATCCGGAAAATCGTGCTGTAAGGGCAGAATAACAAGGGAAAGATGAACACTGTCAATAAAACACAAGGGCGAATAGTTTATTTGGCGATGGTCTTTGTTGCCATTTGTCTTTTCAGCTTGCTTTGCCTCTCTTGCACAAAAAAAGCTGAGGTTGAGCGTCCATTTGTGAGATATATGATTGATGGAGGAGCATCGCCCAAAATATTGATCTCTACAGAGGATCAATTCGATCTTCATTCCGGAACAAAGACGATTAAGAATCCGAAGGCGGGAATAGAAAGGGTGAGTCCGATCACCGGGCATACACTTCCGTACAAACGCACTTACAAGTATACAGGTGGAGAGTTGACGGATTCGATGAAATATGGCGCTATGGACATTTATGAAACCGATGATGAAAGTGTTGGTTTTCTATATAATTCTGATCTGTTGGCGTTCTACTATGATACTGTAGGGCATACTGCACAAAGAGAACGGATCATAGGTGATGATGAACTGACTGGTATAGCAAAGGGATTTCTTGACACTTGGTTCGAGGACGGATGGGATGACCAAATGGTTCCGGCGGTTCAGACCAGGCAAGGCTCCGCGTGTTATGATGTGTCTTTCAAAAGGTATGCGTTCGAGTATTCTCTTTTTGATTATATTTCCGTCACCATTAACGGAGAAGGAAAAGTGGTTGGCATGAATGGCAGCAAATTCGGCATCTTAAAAGGATTTGAAACTCACTACACAAAGGAAGAAATCGAAGCGGCCTATGAAGCAGTCATAGAAAAGCTTAAATCTTTTGAAGTGAATATCGTTCGGACAACTCCGTCTATTCAGGCTAATCCTAAGGGAGAGGCTTTTTTGGTGGTAAGTGTAAGCAGTCGGGATCCGGACAAAAATGGGAACGTATATGACGCGATCGATGTCATTGCCACGCCCATCCGGGTTCCCACAGAATAGCAGCACAAAAGCAGGGCGTCTGATGGCAGACGTTTAAGGCGAGTATTATAGGAAGAACAAGAGATATTTTGGAGGAAACACTTATGAAACCGATATTGTTCACGATCGGCAGTCTCAACATTTACGGATATGGCATGATGATCGCGCTCGCGGTGGTGGCGGCGGTGGCCGTCACGATGATCCGCGCAAAGTACGTTTATAAGACGGATCCGGATCTCATTTTTAATGCCGGGATCATCGGCATCATTGCCGGACTCATCGGCGCGAAGCTCACCTACTGGATCGTCGAGATCAAGGCGGTGATCGCGAATCCGAAGATGCTTTTAGACCTCGGCGGCGGATTCGTCGTGTACGGCGGCATCATCTTAGGCGTGCTCGTGCCGGTCTTATATTTGAAATACATCAAGAAAGTCCGCGCCTTGCCGCTTCTCGACCTTGCGATCCCCGGGATCTCGCTCGGGCAGGCAATCGGAAGAGTCGGCTGTCTGCTTTCGGGGTGCTGCTACGGCGCGGCCGCGCCGGAGGGCGCCTGGTACGCCATTCACTTCCCGGCAGGCGCTGAGTGTCCGGTCGGCGTCGGCCTGTATCCGACGCAGATCATGTCCTCTGTAGGCAACCTGCTCCTGTTCGTGTTCCTCGTCATCTACACGAGGAGAGAACGGTTTGCCGGAGAAGTCGTGACGTTCTATATGATGCTGTACGCGATCGGCCGCTTCATTGTCGAGATCTTCCGGAATGACCCGCGCGGAAACGTCGGCGCATTGTCCACGTCGCAGTTCATCTCGATCTTCATGCTTGCGGGCGGGATCGTGCTTTGGATCATTCTGAAAAAGAAGAACTATCCCCCGCTTCGTCCGGAAGGAAGATTTGAGCCGGAACCGAAGGAAAAACGGGGACGGAAGGAAGAAACGGAAGTGGTACAGAAATGAGAAAGATCGACGCGCTGCCGGTCATTACGCTGGACCCCGCGATGAAGGGGTACGTCGGCGACATCCGGCTCCGAATGGAAAACTATGAGGCGAAGCGGAAAGCGCTCCTTTCAGACGTCGCCTCCCTTTCCGCGTTTTCGAACGGGCATCATTATTTCGGATTTCACCGGAATCCGGACGGCAGCACCGTATACCGCGAGTGGGCGCCCGGCGCGGATGCCTTGTTCTTCTACGGGGATTTCAACGGATGGAACGGGCTCTCGCATCCGATGACCCGGCTGGAAAACGGCGTCTACGAGATCACGCTTTCCGGCAATGAAGCATTGAAAAACGGACAAAAGTGCAAGGTGCTCGTCCGGAAAGACGGCGAGACGCGGGAGCACATCCCGACCTACGCGACGTATGTTACGCAGGATCCGGTGACCTACATCTGGTCCGCCGAGGTGCATTTCGCGGAAGGTCCGTTCGAATGGCACGACGCAGGATTTCAGATGCCCGAAACGCCTTTCGTATACGAGTGTCACGTCGGCATGGCGACGGAAGAGTACCGGATCGGCACCTACCGGGAATTCCGGGAAAACGTGCTGCCACGCGTGGAGGCGGACGGCTACAATACGATCCAGATCATGGCGGTCATGGAGCATCCGTACTATGCGTCGTTCGGCTATCAGGTCTCGAATTTCTTCGCTGCTTCTTCCCGGTACGGCGTTCCGGAAGACTTAAAGGCGCTCGTCGACGAGGCGCACCGGAGGGGCATTGCCGTGCTCCTCGACGTCGTGCATTCGCACGCGGTCCGGAATGAGCGCGAAGGTCTCAACCGCTTCGACGGCACGGATTATCAGTTCTTCCATGCGGGACCGGAGGGAGACCATCCGGCGTGGGGCACGAAGCTCTTCGATTACGGGAAGAACGAGGTCCTGCATTTCCTGCTTTCGAACCTGAAGTTCTGGATGGAGGAGTATCATTTCGACGGCTTCCGCTTCGACGGCGTGACGTCGATGCTCTATCACGATCACGGACTCGGAACGGCCTTCGATCATTACGACAAGTACTTTTCGATGAATACCGACGTGGAAGCCGTGACCTATCTGATGCTTGCGAACGAACTGATCCACGAGATCAATCCGAACGCGATCACGATCGCCGAAGACATGTCCGGAATGCCGGGCATGTGCCTTCCGGTGCCGGACGGCGGGATCGGCTTCGATTACCGGCTCGCAATGGGCATGCCGGATCTCTGGATCCGTTACGTGAAGGATACGAGGGACGAAGACTGGAACTTAGGAAAAATCTACGGAGAACTGACCGGGCACCGTCCGAAGGAAAAGGTGATCGGATACGCGGAATCGCACGATCAGGCATTGGTCGGCGACCAGACGCTGATGTTCCGGCTCGCGGGCGAGGACATGTACTGGTTCATGCGGAAGGAAGACCGGGATCATTTCCGGATCGACCGGGCAATGGCCTTGCATAAGGTCATCCGCCTTCTGACGTTCTCGCTTTCGCCAAACGGATATTTAAACTTTATGGGCAATGAATTCGGCCACCCGGAGTGGATCGACTTCCCGCGGGAAGGAAACGGCTGGTCCTACGCCCATGCGAGACGCCAGTGGAGTCTCGCGGACAACCGGTCCTTGAAATACAGTGAACTCGGCGATTTCGACCGGACGATGCTGTACTACGGAAAACAGGACGGTCTCTTCCGGGAGGAGGCGCATTGCCTGAAGATCCATGAGGACGACAAGATCCTGATCCATGAGCGTGCGGGCCGGATCTTCACGTTCAACCTGCACGTGGAGCACTCGTATTTCGGATACTTCGTGCCGGTCACGGAAGAGGGATCCTACGAGGTGGAATACACGACGGACGATTACGGTTTCGGCGGGTACGACCGGATCGACCACCGGACGGAGTTTCCGACGTTCACGAACGAAAACGGGGAACTCGGGTTCTTCGCTTATCTGCCGTCCAGGACAGCGACCGTGTTCCGGAAGAAAAACGACCTTTGATTCGACTTCACTGAAGGGAAATCGGAAATCATACAGAACTTCGAGGCATAAAAAAACAAAAAATGTACCAGTTGTTATCGCTCTCAGTAGCCATTCTTGCGGGGTTACTGATGACCAGAGTCTTCAAACCGTTCCGCCTGCCCGCGGTGACCGCATACCTGGTGGCAGGAGTGCTCATCGGGCCCTATTGTTTAGGGGCATTGAAAATCGAAGGACTAGGATTCACGACCAGGGAATCCGTGGAAGCCATGGGAATGCTTTCCCAGGTGGCACTCGGGTTTATCGCTTTTTCCATCGGCTCGGAATTCCGGCTGTCCTCATTGAAAAAGACCGGAAAACAGGCCATGGTGATCGGCATTTTCCAGGCGCTTGCGGCGACCGCGATCGTGCTCGCCGCGCTGCTCCTCATTCATGTGTTTTTCCCGGAAGCGATCACACTTCCGCAGGTCCTGACGCTTTCCGCGATCGCGACCGCGACCGCGCCTGCGGCGACCTTGATGGTCGTCCGGCAATACAAGGCGAAAGGCGAGTTAACGAGTCTCCTTCTGCCGATCGTCGCCCTTGACGACGCGGTCGGACTGGTGGTGTTTGCGGTGCTTTTCGGAATTTCGAAGACCATTGCCGGCGGGGACGTGAGCATTCTGGCGATTGTTTTAAATCCGATCATCGAGATCGTACTGTCGCTTTCACTCGGCGCACTGATGGGCTTCATTCTGACACAGCTGGAAAAACTGTTCAACTCGAACACGAACCGGCTGAACATGACGATCGCGCTCGTCTTTTTAACGGCGGCGCTCAGCATGATCTCGTTCAAGGTCGGTCCGGTGACGATCGGCTTCTCGTCGCTCCTCACCTGCATGATGCTCGGAACGATGTTCTGCAATCTTTGTCCGCTGTCTGAAGACGTCATGGCAGCGTCGGACAAGTGGACGTCCCCGCTCCTCGCGGTATTCTTCGTCATCAGCGGCGCGGAACTCGAGCTCGGGGTCTTCCGGAATTTCGGCGTGGTGCTGATCGGCCTCATCTACATCCTGATGCGGTGCCTCGGCAAATATTTCGGCGCGCGTGTTTCTGCGAAGTGGATGCATTGCCCGCCGAAGGTGCAGAAGTACCTCGGCATCACCCTGTTCCCGCAGGCCGGCGTCGCGCTTGGCATGTGCGCGGTGGCAATGACCCTCGGTGAGCAGGGGAATCTCATCCGGAACATCACGCTGTTCGCGATCCTCGTTTATGAGCTCATCGGACCGATGCTGACGAGAGACGCGTTAACGAAGGCCGGAGACATTACGGAGAAGCCGGAGGAAGTGAAGAACCGGCGGAAACTCCGTCTGGAAGAACTGATGCACCGGAACGGAAAGAAGTGAGGCGCTTTCTGATAAAAAACGGAAGCATCCGGCGCGGGTTGACGAAAGGGTCTCCCTCAGGTAAAATAAAGGATGGTATAGAACATGCCGCAGGAGGTGTCAGATGGCATCGAACAGAAAGAATTTCACAAAACTGATCCGCACGATCGCGGAAGAGGAAGGAATGCAGATCACCGGTTTCTCGGGGGATTGGGCGTTTCGTCTGGAAAAGGACGGAAAAGTCAGGTTCACCGTGGGTTACCATTTTCCGTTGAATCTCTCCTCCGTGAAAGAACTCTGTCAGGACAAGTGCCTGACGTATGAGGTGCTGACGGCGGCCGGCGTGCCGGCGGCGGAGCACCTGTTTTTCCCGAATCCCGTGTCTGTGGCGGGCATTGACCGGGACAGTGCGTGGAACCGGGCGCTCTCGATCCTCGATGCGGGAAAAGAAGTCGTCGTGAAAAACAATTACGGCACCGGCGGGAATCAGGTCTACCGGGTCAAGACGGAAGAAGAATTAAAGGAGATCGTGGATCTCATCTATCAGAGGAGTTACGCGGCATCCCTGTCGCCGTTCTATGAGATCAGGGAAGAATACCGCGTCGTGATGCTGGACGGCGAGCCGCAGCTCACGATCCGGAAAGAGCGCGAAAGCCGGATCAATGAGAAGGGTGAGAAGGAGTACCTGAACTGGAAGCACAACCTGGGGCAGGGCGCGACGGGCATCGTCGTCGAGGATCCGGAAATGCTGGAAAAACTCTATCCGATCGCGAAAGCGGCGGTGAAGGCGCTCGGCGTCCGCTTCTGTTCCGCGGACATCATTGACACGCCGGAGGGACTCATGATCCTCGAAGTCAATGCGGGCGTGATGCTTGAGCATTTCTCCGGGCAAAGCGAAGCGTGCTTTAATAAAGCGAAAGAAATCTACAGGGCGGCGATCCTGGCGTCGTTTCAGACACCGTAAAGGAGGAAACAATGATCGATTTTGAAGAGGAACTCAGAAAGTTCAAGCCGAGTCTGGAGATCGACCGGACCGAAGAGCATGAGGAGGCGGACAATGACATGGTCGACCTCATGATCGAGATGATGAGCGAGTATCGTGAAGAAAGGTAAGAGGGTATGTACTGTTATCGTTGTAACGGCACGCTGGACCTGAAGAAAGACACCTGCTCGAAATGCGGTACGGACGTTCGCATGTTCAAGAAGATCGTCTATGCTTCCAACCGGAAGTATAACGACGGCTTACAGAAAGCGGAGGCGAGAAACCTCTCCGGCGCCGTCGAGGATCTGAAGGTCAGCCTGCACCTCTATAAAAAGAACATTCAGGCGAGAAATCTGCTCGGTCTCGTGTATTATGCCATGGGAGAATCGGCGGAGGCGCTGAAGGAGTGGAGCATTGCGAAGAGCATGTCCGCTTCTCCGGGGCTGCAGGACCGGTTCATCAACGCCATGCAGAAAAACATGCGCGAGCTGAATTCCGAGGCGAACTGCCTGAAACGCTTCAATCAGGCCCTCGGCTACGCGAAAAACAATGCGAAGGACCTCGCCGTCATTCAGCTGAAGAAGGTGATCTCGACGCAGCCGAACATGACGAAGGCCTACAATCTGTTAGCGCTCCTCTACATGGAGGACGGAAAGTACGATCAGGCCGAGAAGATGCTCGCGAAGTGTCTGGAGACCGACCGCGGCAATGACACCGCCGTCCGTTATTTGAAGAGCATCCGCGAACTCGACGAAAGCGACGGCGCGAGATCGCTCGGGACCGTCGGCACGGAAGACCGCGAACAGCTCATCATTCCGGTCCGGTTCCGTGACTACGGAACGTATCTTTCGAATGCACTGTACATCCTGCTCGGTCTCGTGCTCGGCATACTCATTGCCTGGTTCGTGATCGTGCCGGGACGCGTGGAAAAGGAAATGTCGAACGTGGAAGCGGCGAACCGCTCGTATGAGGCCCGGATCTCGGAACTCCAGTCGCAGGCGGCGGAGTATTCGAGAGAGGCGGGAGAGGGCACGGAAGCGCCGTCCGGTGAGACGGTCGATCCGTCGAATCCGACGGAAGATCAGCCGGCACCGTCGACCGATGAGGCTGACGAGAACGGTGAGACGATGCCGGTCATCGTGAAGAATCCGGATGCCGGCGGCATGGGCTGGGCGAAGAACCAGGAAGACGTCGAGAAAGCATTGGAAGCGTTCGGCGCGACGCCGCCGAGATACGCGGAACTCATCGAGTGTATCTTCCGTGTGGACCAGTCCCAGCTCAGCGTGGACAATCAGACGCATTTCCGGAATCTGATGATCAATCTCTTCGCGGATCCGACCTATCAGCGCATTCAGGCCGTGGCCTTCAACTACGAGGCGACGGAGAATTACGAAAACATGGCGGCGCTTTACGACGCACTGTCGATCCTGCACCCCGAAGTGAACGGCTACCGGAACAAGGCCGGTCAGGCGTATGAGAAACTCGGGGACACGAAGACGGCCGCCAACCGGTATTGGCAGGAAGCGATCCTGTTCCCGGACACCGAACAGGGCAAGGACGCGGAGTTCCGTTATTCGTTGATCACCGACCGGATCTATCTGCCGCCGTACCGGGGCACGACGCCGCTCGAAGAGTTCAAGAAACCGCTGTCCTTCGATGAGATCGTCTCGAAGATCGGAGGTCCGAGCGAGTAAAGAAAAAGGGTTCGGACGAAAGAAAATTGCAGGGAAAAGAGCTGCCGCACGCTATTGAAAATGTGCGGCAGTTTTTTTGCAGAAAAAATTGTTACAAAAGTTTGACAAATAATAACAAATGTGTTACAATAACATTACAAGTATGTCGAGCGGCCGGATTAGCCGGTCCGCGCAATGCGCGTGAAACGTAAGAAAGAGAGGAGGAATGCATGCTGAAAATCGGTGAATATGTGATGAAGAACAGCGAGGGCGTCTGCAGAGTTGACGAAAAAGTCATGATGCAGTCTTACGACAGTACGGGAGAAGTGCCGTATTTTCTGCTCGTTCCGATTCGGGACGGCAGGTGCCGCGTTTACGTTCCGCAGGCGGATTCGTACAGGGACATCCGCCCCGTCATGAGCAAGGGCGAAGCGGAAAAACTGATCGGAAAGATCCCGAAGATCGATCCGGCGTCCATTGAGAACGACCGTGCGAGAGAGCAGATCTACAAGGACGCGATCCGGTCGTTGGATCCCGTCCGCATCGTCAGCGTCATCAAGAACATGTACGAACGGAGCGAGGAGCGTCTACGTCAGGGCAAGAAAAGGACCTCCGTCGACGACCGGTATTTCAAACTGGCGGAAGAGACCCTTTTCCAGGAATTGTCGTTTGCCCTGAAGGAAGAACCGGAAACGGTGCGGCGGATGATCGAGGACATTGCAAACCGTTAAGAGGTACGGAAACAGAAAATTGTTACGGCGGAACAGCGTGGCGCGTTCCGCTGTTTTTTGTTCCGGCGCGGGTAAAAGCTTTGCTTTGCGCGGTTTTGAAGGAGTACCGCTCATTGTTGATAATTGACAAAATAACTTGACTTTTTAATACTCCATTTGTAAAATATGAATAGGTTGAAATCAACCAAAAACCATAGGAGGATTCATTTATGAAAAAGATTATGGCACTGGTGCTTGCCGCGCTTCTGGTTTTAGGACTTGCGGCCTGCAACAAACCGAATACGGACGGATCCAAGACGCAGGATCTGATCGGTATCGTGCTTCCGACGAAGGAGGAGACCTACTGGCTGAACTGCCAGAAGTATCTGGAAGAGGAACTGAAGGGATTCAATTACGAGATCCTGTATTCGCAGGGCAGTTCTGCAACTGAGAAGACCAATGTGGAAACCTTCATTAACAAGGGCGCGAAATATCTGGTCATCTGCCCGTTCGACGCGGATGCGGCAGCTTCTACGGTTCAGGATGCGAAGGCGGCCGGTCTGACCGTCATCTGCTATGACCGTCTGATCACGAACACGGATGCGGTGGACTATTACGTCACCTTCGATTCGAAGGAAGTCGGCCGCGCTCAGGCGAGATACCTCGTCGAGCAGGCGAACGGCCGGAAGGACATCAACCTTTACATGTATGCCGGCGCATTGACCGACAACAACTCTCTGCTGTTCTTCCAGGGCGTTTGGGAAGTGCTGCAGCCGGCGATCGCCGACGGCACCTTCACGGTCCGCAACTGCGAGAAGGCCATTGAGCTGAAAGACAAGGCTGACCTGACCCGTGACGAATACGTTTCCATCATGCAGCTCATCGATACCGAATGGTCGATGCCTCACTGCAAGGAACTCGCGGAAGCGCACCTCAGCGCTGTCGACAAGGATGCGAAGGGCGACGTGTTCGTACTCGGCCCGCCGGATGATGACTGCGCGCGTGCTCTTTACGATGCGTTCACGGATGATGCGGACGTGACGTCCATCATCATCACCGGTGCGGACGGCAACCCGAACTCCTTCGAGTACATCATTCAGGGCAAGCAGTCCATGACCGTTTACAAGGATACCGTCAACCTGGCGAAGGGCGTCCGCTACATCGTGGAAGCGCTGGTCGATGGCAAGAAGCCGGAAACCAACAGCGAATACGACAACGGCACGAAGGCAGTTCCTTCGATGCAGTACGGCGTTGTTACGGTTACCAAGGAAAACATCGGCGACGTGTTCTTCAAGAGCGGACTGTTCAACGGAGCAGATTACGGCTGGAAGGAATAATCTCTGATTTGTTTCAGACAAGAGGGGCATACCTGTGTATGCCCCTTTTCCAAAGGATCGGACTCATCAGTTAAGGAGAGCATACAGTGAGCGAGTATATCTTGGAAATGCGTGGCATTACCAAAACATTTCCGGGCGTGAAAGCGTTGGATAACGTCAATTTTTCGGTTCGCCCCGGCGAGATCCATTGCCTGGTGGGAGAGAACGGCGCCGGAAAATCCACCCTGATGAAAGTGCTGTCCGGTATTCATGAATACGGGACGTATGAAGGCGACATCATTCTCGACGGCGAGGTGATGAAGTTTCACAACATCAGAGGCAGTGAGAAGGCCGGCATTGCCATCATCAACCAGGAGTTGGCACTGATCCCGGAACTCAGTGTTGCGGAGAATATTTTCTTCGGTCGCGAAATCTTGAAAAATAAGCTCATGGATTGGAATGAGACCAATGCGCGGGCTGTGAAATATTTGAATATGGTGCGGCTGAACGTGAACCCTCAGCTGCCGGTCAAGGAACTCAGGGTAGGCAGTCAGCAGCTGGTGGAGATCGCGAAAGCTTTGTCGAAAGACGCACGTCTTCTGATCCTGGATGAGCCGACTTCTTCCCTGAACGAGGAAGACAGCGAAAACCTGCTGAACCTTCTTCGGGAACTGAAGGAGAAGGGCGTGACCATCATCATGATCTCACACCGTTTGAAAGAAGTGGTGGAGATCGGCGACACCGTCACGGTGCTTCGCGACGGTACCACGGTTTGTTCCATGGACAGAAGTGAGGTCACGGAGCAGAAGATCATTAAAAACATGGTCGGACGGGAGATCGGATCGATCTATCCGAAGCGTTCCGAAAGCCATGAGATCGGTGACGTCCGTTTCGAGGTGGAGCATTGGTCCGCCCGGGACGTGAAACGGAACCGGGAGATGGTGAAAGACGTCAGTTTCTACGTGCGGAAAGGTGAGATCATCGGTTTCGCAGGTCTGATGGGCGCCGGGAGAACGGAACTTGCACTGAGTCTGTTCGGCAATACGCCGGGGTATAAGATCACCTCCGGCGAGATCCGGCTCGAAGGCGAAACGGTGCGGTTCAAGTCGCCGAAGGCCGCCATCGAAAAGGGCGTCGCGTATGCCACGGAGGACCGGAAGAGAAACGGCCTCGTGCTGCTTCAGGACGTGAAGTTCAATACGACTTTCGCGAATCTGAACCGGCTGATCCGGGGCGGCATCATCAACGAAAGCAAGGAGAACAATGAGGCGACCAAACTGAAGGACGACATCAAGATCAAGACCCCGTCCATTCATCAGGCGGCGCGCAACCTCTCCGGCGGAAATCAGCAGAAGACGGTCCTGGCCAAGTGGATCTTCGCCACGCCGAAGGTCCTCATTCTGGATGAACCGACCAGAGGTATCGACGTTGGATCCAAGCACGAGATCTATACGCTGATGAACAAAATGGTGGAAGAGGGAATGTCCATTATTATGATTTCCTCGGAACTGCTGGAGATCATCGGCATGAGCGATCGCATTTACGTCATGCACGAAGGACGCATCACCGGCGAACTGTCCGGGAAAGAGGCGACCGAAGAAGGCATCATGCGGCTCGCAACGAATACGGAGGAGAATTAAGATGCAAGAGGGGAAGAAAAACGGATTCTTATCCGGCGTGAAAAATGTGACGAAAAACTATGCCATGTATATCGCGCTGGCATTGATTTTCATCATGTTCCAGATTTGGAGCGGAGGACGGTTCCTGACGCCCAGAAACATCACGAACCTGGTGAACCAAACCGGTTACATTGCCGTTCTGGCAGTCGCCATGACGCTGGTCCTCATCATTTGCCAGATCGACCTGTCCATCGGTTTCCTGACGGGATTCCTCGGCGCGGTCGCCGCGCGGCTTTTGCTCTTGAACGTGCCGATTCCTTTGACCATCCTGATCGTCATTCTGTTCGGCGCCGCTCTTGGACTTCTGCAGGGCTTCATCATCGGTAAGATCGGGGTGCCGGCCTTCGTGACCACGTTGGCAGGCGAGTTCGCGTTCCGCGGCCTCCTGCAGCTGATCACACAGGACAAGGGCACCATCAACGTTACCAATGAGGCGTTCAAGGAGATCTCCCAGGGCTTCCTTCCGGATCTTTTCAAGATCAATCTGTTCGGAACGGAATTCCACGGACTCAGCCTGATCATCGGCGCGATCGCGGTGGCCATCGTCATCCTCTCCGGCTTAAGAAAGCGGAATGAACTGAAAAAGTACAATCTTGATCCCGGCTCTATCGGCGGGTTCATCACCAAGATGGCGTTCTTCTCCGCCCTGATCGTCAGCCTCGTCCTGCTGCTGGCCTCTTTCAACGGCATTTCCTGGACGGTCATCATCGTCGTGGCCGTTACGGCGGTCTATCATTTCGTGCTGAATAAAACGAAGATCGGCCGTCACATTTACGGCATGGGCGGAAATCTGGAGGCGGCGAAGCTGTCCGGCGTGAATACGAAACTCGTCCTGATCGGCGTTTTCATCTCGATGGGCGCGATGGCCGGACTTTCCGGAATCATGATCACTTCCCGGATGGGCTGCGCGCAGCCTACGACGGGCGCCGGCTTTGAATTGGATGCGATTGCCGCCTGCTACATCGGAGGCGTTTCCACGAGCGGCGGCGTCGGACGGGTGCTGAACTCGGTCGTCGGCGCGTTCGTCATCATGTCGCTGGTCAACGGTCTGAACCTGGTCGGCGTCGGCATTTCCTACCAGTATCTGATCAAGGGCATCATCTTCATCATTGCCGTGGCCATCGACGTACGGAGCCGCGGACGGAAGGCGCTCGGCTGACCTGTCTTTCGGAATAATAAAAGAGCCGCTCGCAGTTGCGGGCGGCTCTTTTTTTACGGTTTTGCGGGATCAGTTCGCGGACGTCACGTTCGGATGGCTGACGAACCAGTCGTAGGAATTGACGATGTTCCGGCGGAGTTTCCTGTGTGCCCGGATCACCTTCGAAGCGTTTCCTTCCCGGATGCCGTTCACCATTTCCCGCATGAGCGGAAGACTTTTCAACTTTTTCACACTGTAGAAATCATCGTAGAGACAAAGATAAACGTTCGTGCGGTTGACGATCACGGTTGCGCACTCCGTCAGATACGGGTTTTCCGCCTTTTCAATGAGAAATCGGTAGAAGTGGGCGACGGCGGCAATGTAATCGTCGAACGCATGCGCCAGGAACGCCTGCTCCTGCGTTGCAAGACAATCCTCCATGACGCGGAAATCCTTCTCCGTATAGGCGTCGATGCTTTCATCCAACGCATAGGCAATGAAGTGTTCGCGAAGCGCGTATAATTGCCGGACTTCGGTTTCGGTAAATTCCTGCACGGCCGCCCCGCGGTTCTCGCGGAGCAGGATGAATCCGTCCTTGGATAACTGCTGCAAAGCGAGACGGACCGGACTCCGGCCGACGCCGAGCGTCTTGCAGAGCGAACTTTCGGTGAGTCCCTGGCCGGGCTTCATCCGCCGGTTCGTGATCTCACTGTGAATGTAGTCGTACACTTTTTTTGTCGGAGCCTTTACGTCGCGTTCGTTCATGGCCACTCCTTCAAGCACATCATTATTATCTAATAGGCTACCACACCGGCCGCGGTTTCGCAATCCTTTTTTATTTAGATACTGATTCTTATATTGCCACTCTTGACTTTTGCTCTTCTTAACTATATACTGTGTATTCGGTGAACGATGTGAAATTGTCGGACAATTTCCGGCCAATCCATCGAAAGTCGAAAGGATTTCAGGGACAAAGAGAGGTTCAACGAATGAAGAGAGCACTCGGGATTCTGACAGTGATATTGCTTACGGTCGCACTGTTCGGCTGTAACGGCGGCAATGATACGGCCGCGCCTTCGGGCGGTTCCGGAGAGCAGACGATAGAGAGCGGGAATACGGCGGAGAGCACGTCGGAGGATCCGAAACCTGAAGGCACCTTTTCCGCGGGCTTTTCCAGGAAAGACATCACGCCGCTGGAATCCGTGCCGATGTCCGGATTCGGCGACGATGACAAACGGATGTCGAAAGGCCGTCTCGAGAAGCTGACGACGACCTGCATTGCCGTGTCGGATGAAGAAGGAAACGTCATTCTGTTTTACACGTCCGACCTACAGGGGTCGCGAAACGCTCCGGAGGCGCGGAAAGCCATTGCCGAGGCGACCGGGATCCCGATCGACCATATTCTGATGACCGGAACGCATACGCATTCCTCCGTTTCGGGTTCCGAAGCGAAACAGCAGAAATACAAGAGCGTCCGGGATTTCCTGGAACGCTATCATCAGCAGTGCATTGCCGCCGCGAACGAAGCGATCGCGGATTTGAAGCCCGCGAAGATGTACTGGACGACGGCGGACTGCACCGGCTACAACTTCGTCAAGCATTATAAAACGGACCTCGGCGAATCGGTGGGCGACAACTACGGCATCTGGGCCGAGGGCAAGATCGTCGCGCATCAGACCGAAGCGAACCACATCATGTACGTTCTGAAATTCGAACGTGAGACCGACAAGGACATTTATATGGTGAACTGGCGCGCGCATGCGACGCTGACCGGATCGAATCCGGGCGGAAGCGGTCACAGCGTGGAACTGTCCGCGGACTTCCCGGCGCCGCTCCGTGACAAGATCGAAGCAGAACTGGATTGCTGCGCCGCCTATTACCAGGGAGAAGCGGGCAACATCAACTGCCGTTCCCGGATCGCGGAGGAGAACCTGATCACGAATTACATTGAGCAGGGCGAGCAGGTGGCGGACCGGATGATCGAGGCGGTGAAGCAGGGCATGACGCCGGTCGCTTACGGTCCGATCAAGACGATTCAAAGCACTTACACCGGAAAAGTCAATCACACGAAAGATTATCTCGTGACGAAGGCGCAGGAGATCCTGCGGTTCTGGCAGTCATCGGAAGGGACGACTTCATTGGCCAATGAAATGGGCCGGGAGTACGGCTTCTCCAGTGTGTACGAATGTGAGATGCTCGTTCCGAGGGCCTCGCTTCCGCAGACGAGGGATTCGGAGATCCACGCCACGAAGATCGGCGATTTCGCGATCGTGCATCTGCCGCACGAACTCTTCGATACGCTCGGCATGAAGATCCGCGAGGCGTCCCCGACCGAGTATCTGATGGTTTTCGGCTATTCCAACGAATACAACAACTACATTCCTTCCCAGGAGGCGTTCAACTACGGCTGCTATGAGGCGGACGTGGCGGTGTACGAACCGGGCGAAGGCGAGAAACTGACGGCGGCGCTCATCGATCTTCTGAAAGAGGTTTTCGAGTAAGAAGCAGGAAACAGCGGCAAAAGAAACAGCTTGATCAAAGGGTGAATGTGATGAGTACTGAGAAAAAAGAGTCCAAGAAATCGAAACTGCCGGTATGGATCATTGCCGGTGTCGCAGTCGCGGCACTCGCCATCGCTGCGGCGATCGTGATCCCGAAGTTGGCGAAACCGGGCGATCCGACAAATGTCACGGAGGGCAATGAAACCGTAGCTCCGACGGAGGAACCTTCGGTCGAACCGACGGACACGCCTTCCGACGGGTATGCGGGCGACCTCTACTGGAACGTGGAACGCCTGAAGTACGCGGGGAAATCCGAGGCGGGTCTTTCCTCCCGGATACCGAACAAGGACGACGGTTATTACCACATCCTGCTGGCGTCAAACGGCCGTCAGATGGAACGGCGCTGCGCGGACAAAAAGATCGTCAACCTGATCGACACGCAGGACATCATGGGACTGATCTTTGATGAAAGCGGACTCATCACGGGCATCGTCCCGATCATGTCGATCATTGATGAATTTGCTCTTTCCGGGATGTACGTGAAGGACACGCCGGACGGAACGATGGTGGAACTGAACAGCTCCTCCCGCCTGGACGGCCGTGAAAACGAGGTCGCGGATCTGAAAGGCTATAAGATCTACGACGTCAGCGGCATCACCTCAAATTTCGTCGGTCAGGAGATCGGCATTGCGGAACTTCTGAAGATGGACCGTGTCTTCGGCGTAGAACTTCCGGACGGCAGGAAATACCTGTACGTGACGGAGCGGCTCACGGAAGTTCCGGTGTACTGGATCGTGGACCGGAATTACAAATCCGAAATCAAGTCGACCGGACGTGAGCCCAATGCGGACGGCGAATACGAGATCCTCGTCGCGATCGACGGCGAACAGAAGATCATGAAGACAAAGTCCCGGGACGTCGCGACGGTCATTGACGAAAATCCGGCGCGGTGTCTCACGTTTACCCTGGATGAAGAAGGCTACATCAAGAGCGCGATCGACTCCGCTTATGCATTGAAAGGGCCGGTTTTCGCTTCCTGGGGTCACGTCACGGCGATCAACGGACGCGAGGTCTCGGCCATGAAGGTGTCGACGGACCGCACGTTCCAGGGCACGATGGCGGAAGACGTGAAGATCTTCGACGTCAGTCCGACTTCGGAATACGTCGGCGTTCCGGTCACGGACCT
>JAEEIV010000011.1 GCA_016281555.1 Lachnospiraceae bacterium
AGATCTACGACGTGGGCGACCGGATGGACGAAGTCCTCGAACACCTTCGTGCGATGCAGGCGGCGAGCGACGGGACGACCGTCGTGAGGATCATGGACGAGAGCGCATTGAAAGATGCTTCTCAGGTCGTGGCACTTTCGACTTGCCGCAGTGCGGAGACGAACGGCCGTCTCGTGGTCCTGGCGACCATGACGAGACGGAACCTCATGAACATCACGGCCGAGGATTACGACGCCGAGTACGACGCTGCGACGCATTCCCCGGGCAATGTGAAGCTGAACTATGAGGACGACACGACGGTGTCCTACAGTCTGGACGGCGGAAAAACGTGGACGGAAGGGCTTCCGGAGATCCGGGACGTCGGAACGGTCAATGCGATCCTGAAGGCGGAGAACCCGTATTACGGCGTATCTGAGATCCCGGTGACGCTGAACGTGAAACCGAAGCCGATCACGATCAAGGTCCTCGACAAGTTCAAGGTATACGGCGATCCGGATCCCGAATGGGAGACGGAGGAGATCGCCGGGATCGTCGACGGATTCACGCTCTCGTTCACGCTCCGGCGGACGAACGCGGACGAGGAAAACGTCGGCACCTATGAAGGCGTCATCATTGCGGAAGGCGAAGAGAGACAGGGGAACTATGCGCTCACCTATCTCCCGGGCGACTTCCGGATCACGGCGGCCGATACGCTGGCAATGCTGGCGGACGGTTATGAAGGCACTTATGATGGGAAAGAGCACGGCCTCACGAGAGTGGAAGTGAACTACCCGGAGGGTACCGTGATCGAATACAGCACGGACGGAGGAAAGACCTGGACGACCGAGGAGCCGAAGATCAAGAACGTCGGCACCTTGGACGTGATCGTTCGTGCGACGAACCCGAACTACGAACCCATCACACAGAACGTAGTGTTGAAGATAGAGCCCGCGGAAGTGACGGTCAAAGTCAACAACGCGGAGAAGGAAGCCGGAGGGGACGATCCCGAGTACACTGCGGAAGTGACGGGCGTGGTCGACGACTTCGAAATCAAATACAACATCCGTAAGGACGACTCTGTGAAGGACGAAGCGGGGACGTATACCGGCGCGATCATTGCAGAGGGCGAGGAATATCAGGGGAACTACCACGTCACCTACGAGAACGGCGATCTGACGGTCAAGCCGTCGAGCGTTCCGGACCGGGGCGGCGACGGAAGGAACGCCTGGGCGCTCATCAACCTGATCGCGATCATCGTCACTGCATACGTGCTTCTGCCGCTGCTGCACTTAAAGGACAAGTACGGCAGAGCGAAGCTGATGAAGAAAATCAACGAGGAGCACCGGGAGAAGGCCCTCGGAGAGCAGGATCCGGAAGGCGAGAAGACCGAGAAGATCCAAAAGCCCGAAGACGGCGAAGAAGAAGAGAAACCCGAAAAACCGGAAGACGTCTATGACGTGAAGAAATTCAAGCGGAAGCTCCGCACGGGCGTGATCATCGAAGCATTGGCGCTCATCGGTTCGATCGTGCTGTTCATCTTCACGGAAGACATGCGTCGTCCGATGGTGCTGGTCGACAAGTGGACGATCGCGATGGTGCTGATCCTCGCGGCCGCGGTTGCAGCTGACCTCATTTTCTGCCGGAAACCGAAGCGGAAAGAGATCGAGGAGCCGGAAGAGAAAGAAGAAGAGAAGCCGGAGACGGAAGAGTCTGCCCAAGAGACGGAAAAACCGTAAAAAACCGCATAAAAAATCACTGAAAAAAGTGCTTGACCGATTGAAAACGCTATGCTATATTAGTATGGCGTTTTAATATGCGGTAAAGCGCTGTGAAGCCTATTCACAATCACAGTAGGAGGTGGAAATCGTGCGTGTAAGAATTACTTTAGAATGTACTGAGTGCCATCAGCGTAATTACAATCTGACGAAGGAAAAGAAGAATCATCCCGAGCGGATGGAGACGAAAAAGTATTGCCGCTTCTGTCAGAGACACACCATGCATAAGGAAACGAAATAATTCCGCGAGGAAGGATTTCGGTGCAATGGGAGGATGAATTATGGCTGAAAGTACGACGAAGAAGGGCTTCTTCGCAAGGATCGCAGGATTCTTCAAGAATCTGAAAGCGGAGATCAAGAAGATCAACTGGCCGACGAAAGAGCAGACGGCGAAACAGACGCTCGCGGTCGTGATCATCTCGATCCTGCTTTGCCTGTTCATTCGCGGGATCGACATTCTGGCGCAGCTTGCTGTCAACGCCATGAGTACGCTCGTGAAGTGAGAGGTGCGGTATGGAAGAGGCGAAATGGTACGTGGCTCATACTTATTCCGGGTATGAGAACAAAGTAAAAATGGACCTCGAGAAGACCATCGTCAACCGTAATCTGCAGGACTACATTTTCGAAGTCAACGTTCCGGTGGAGGAAGTGGTGGAAGTGAAGAACGGCGCCCGCAAGGTGATCGAACGGAAACTGTTCCCCGGATACGTGCTTGTGAAGATGATCATGAACCAGGAAACGTGGTACGTGGTCCGGAACACCCGTGGTGTCACGGGGTTCGTCGGACCCGGATCCGAGCCGGTTCCGCTCACCGAAGCGGAGATCGCAAATCTCGGCATGGGTGAGAGAAAGTCCGTCGTCGTGGATTACAATGAGGGCGACGAAGTCATTGCCATCACGGGTGCATGGCGGGACACGGTTGGAAAGATCAAGTCCATCAACCGTTCGAAGCAGACCGTGACCATCATGGTCGAACTGTTCGGGCGGGAGACGCCCGTGGAACTCGGGTTCACGGAAGTCAAAAAGAAGTAAAGTCCGGAGAAATCCGGCGGTGGGAGATCCGACAGAATAGGCATGCCGGGTCGAAAAAGGAAATACCACATTGGGAGGTGCCAAAATGGCAAAAAAGATCGAAGGTTTAATCAAATTGCAGATCGCGGCCGGCAAAGCAACGCCCGCGCCGCCTGTAGGGCCGGCTCTCGGCCAGCACGGTGTGAACATCGTGCAGTTCACGAAAGAGTTCAATGCGAAAACGGCTGACAAGGGTGACACGATCATCCCCGTCATCATCACCGTTTATACGGATAAGAGCTTTACGTTCGTGTTGAAGACTCCTCCGGCGGCAGTCCTCATTAAGAAGGCCTGCAAGATCGAGCATGGCTCGGGTACGCCGAACAAGACGAAAGTGGCGAAGCTTTCCAAGGCGGATCTTCGTCAGATCGCCGAAACGAAGATGGCTGATCTGAACGCCGCTTCCATCGAAGCAGCCATGAGCATGATCGCGGGTACCGCCAGATCCATGGGGGTCACGATCGAGGAGTAATGAGTGGGAGGACCGGTTCCCTTTCGGGAACAGAAGGGTCCGACAGTTACCACAGGAGGAAAGAAAATGAAAAGAGGAAAAAAGTATCAGGATTCTGCAAAACTCGTGGACCGCAGCATCCAGTACGACGCCGCTGAAGCTGTGGCGCTCGTGAAGAAGGCTGCTCCCGCGAAGTTTGATGAAACAGTAGAACTTCACATCCGGACGGGCTGTGACGGCCGTCATGCGGATCAGCAGATCCGCGGCGCTGTCGTTCTGCCGCACGGAACCGGTAAGACGGTTCGCGTTCTCGTGTTCGCGAAGCCGGAAAAACAGGACCTCGCCCTTCAGGCCGGTGCGGATTACGCCGGCGGCGAAGAGCTGATCCCGAAGATCCAGAACGAAGGCTGGCTCGACTTTGACGTCGTCGTCGCGACCCCCGACATGATGGGCGTCGTCGGACGTCTCGGCCGTGTCCTCGGTCCGAAGGGCTTGATGCCGAACCCGAAGGCGGGTACCGTGACCATGGACATTGCCAATGCCATCAAAGAGATCAAAGCCGGTAAGATCGAGTACCGTCTGGACAAGGCAAACATCATCCACGTTCCCATCGGAAAGGTTTCTTTCACGGAAGACCAGCTGAAGGACAACTTTAACGCCATCATTGAAGCCATCTTAAAGGCGAAGCCGGCGGCGGTGAAGGGCCAGTACCTGAAGAGTGTCACCGTGGCGTCCACCATGGGCCCCGGCGTGAAAGTAAGCGTTGCCAAACTGACCGCATAAGTTTGAGAACAAAAATACTGTGAATAGGCATGAAGCCCCCCGGAATACCGGGGGGCTTTTTTTGCCGTCTTTCTGATGCAAAAAAAGAGAAAATTGTAAAAAATAGAGAAATATTGAATAGAGTATTTCCAATCCGAGTGCTAAATTACGGATAGGAGTATTAGAATTATATATACGTACGCGATAGTTTGAAGCAAATTCGGTTTCTTTATACCAAAGATCGGAGGGAAAAATGAAAAAAGTTTTTCTTGCAATCGGGATGATCCTTGCGATGACGGTCATTGCGCTCGGAGCGGGCCGGACGGAGAACGTAAAAGCGGAAGGCGAGCACGAGGCGCACTGCTACTGCGCGGGGAAACTCTCTCATACGCACGAGGCGGTCAGCTGGAGAGCGTGGGATTCGGATTCCACCCTGCCGACGAAAGCCAATGACCCGGATTATCAGGTCGGCGGAACGAATTACTACTATCTGACGAAAGACGTGGCGCTTTCGGCAAAGTGCCTGATCGGAGACGGATTCACGACGGCGACCATGCAGGGCACGAAGATCGTGATCTGCCTGAACGGAAAAACGGTTTCCGCGGCGGGGAGCACCCTGACGCTCTTTTCCGCGTATGATTCGACCAAACCGTACGGCGGAAAGGATTCGATCCAGGGCGTCGATCTGACGATCACGGACTGCAAGCCGAACGGCGTCAGCGGGAAACTGATCGAGAAGAGCGGTAAAATCGGTGCTTCCGGCGGCATCATCTCGTTTGGCGGCATCAATACGAAGGTCACGATCTTTGACGGAGAGTTCCTGGCGAATTTCGGCCCGAATTATCCGACGGATCCTTCGGACAAAAGCTATCACTCCGCAGGTGCAGGCGGCGGGCTCATCAGCCTGACGGGCTCAAGCGGGACCGGGGTGGAACTGAACATTTACGGCGGTCTGTTTGACGGCGGTGAGTACCGTATTACTTCGACGAACACCAGCGGCGGAAATCTCTATTCGAGCGGCACGCTGAATCTTTACGGCGGGACCGTTCAGAACGGACTGATCAAGTCCACGTCCTCTGCGACCTTATACGGCGGCAATGCTTTTGCAAAGACGCTGAACTGCTACGGCGGGATCATTCAGAACGGAACATGCGAAGGCGCGACCGGCATCCTCATAGGCGGCAATGTTTACGCACAGACCTCGATGCTTCTGGACGGCGTACAGATTCTCGACGGAACGGTCAGTCAGACGAGCGGCACGAACAATCTGTTCGGCGGAAACGTCGGCTGCTACGGCGCTTCGATCACGATCCAGGGCGACACCCTGATCAGCGGCGGATCCATTAAGTACGGCGGCGAAGCCGCAAGCGCGCAGGCCGCAAACCGGTCCGGCGGAAACATCGGTATGGCGAACAACCAGAAGACCGTCACGATTTCCGGCGGTAAGATCCTCGGCGGTTCCCCGAACAGCGTCTTCATTCATCAGGCGACCGTCGTCAACATGAGCGGCGGACTCATCTGGAACAGCGGGAACACCGTTGCGCTTACCTACGGAAATTCCAGCGGAACGAAAAAGACGGAGTTCAATATGACCGGCGGCGCGATCGTCTCCGAAAGCGGGAGAGCGCTGAATCTTCAGGGCGCCGGAGGGCAGTTCAATCCGGTCTTTACCATGACGGGCGGCACGATCGTGGGCGGCACGGGAACGTCTGACGGAAGCAAGGCCGCGATCCGGAACCGCGGCACGCTCACGATCACGGGCGGCGTCGTCATTGGCGATTACTATGACGTGGATTCGGATACTGCCGAAGGTCCGGCATCCGCCACGGATCCGAAGGAATACAGATCGAACTCCACCATCACCGGCGGCTTCTTCACGCAGACTTCCGGCGGATGGGGAACGCTCAGTTCCTATGAAACGAACAAGATCGTTCCGTTCAGCCATAATGTGACCTATCCGGGTCCGGACGGTCAGGACGTTTCGGCCGTGACGTCGTACGTCGTGATCCCGGAAGAGGCGCCGATCGGCAAACGGATGGCGCTCGGAGAGAACTTAAGCGTGCTTTTCGAAGGCACGGTGGACACGGCGCTTCCGTACCTCGCGAACGGAACGAAGATGACGTTCGCCTTAGACGGCGGAGAACCCGAAACGGCGGCTCCTTCCGTGAGCGGAACGCTTACGACCTACCGGTTTAACGGCATCACGCCGGAATGCCTGGGAGATGAGATCTCGGCGGCATTCATTGCCGTCGGAGACGACGGACAGGATTACCCCCTGTACACGTCCGAATTCACGTTGAAAGAGTATCTGGAGGCGATCCCGGCTTCCGGCGAATACGCGGCGTGGAGCGCTGCGAAGCAGAGCGCGGTCGAGGCACTTGTGAAAGATCTTCTGGTATACGGCCGGGAAGCGCAGAAGAAGTTCAATCATCATACGGACGCCTACGTTGTGGATGATTCCTTCGCGGGCTCCGGACGCGTTCCGGCGAGCGCCGTCACCGTGACTACGGTTCCGGCGATCACGAACGCAGCAGAGGCAGCCGCCGCGGAAGGCTATTTCAAGGCAGCGACGGCGATCCACGAGAATACGAACTGGAT
>JAEEIV010000012.1 GCA_016281555.1 Lachnospiraceae bacterium
GCCCGCGTGAACGGAACGCTCGGTGAAGTGGAAAGCGTCGAATGGACGGACAAGCAGGCCATGCTGGATGAGATGCAGAACGGCGGGCTTCGCCCGGGTGACTTCATCCTGGCGACGCCGAACACGGGGCAGTCCGGACACGTGCTCATGTTCCTCGGCGACTGCTTCGATACCGGCGTGGATTACATCATGCACTGCTGGCCGGTGAATGGCGGCAAATGGGATCCGGAGACCGGCAAGGAAGGCGAGGAACCGTTCGGCGGCGTGACGCTTCAGACGGCGGAAGAGTTCATCTTCTCCGGTACCGGAAGTCCGAACTGGAACCTCCGCGCAGACCGGATGACCGACATCATTGCCTACCGGTTCACGACTTACGAGCCGTTCCAGGAAGCCGAATTCACGGATGCCGCGATCACGCGGTACAATAAGCGCGGCCTGCATACCTATAAGACACCGTCCGTCGGCATTTACGAGACGGTGCTGAAGGGAGAACAGGTCACGATCACGGAAACGATCGACAACCGGAGCGATGAAGATTACTGGCTGACCGTGACGGAACACATTGCCGAGGGCACCGAGTTCGTTTCCTCCGCATCCACCACGAAGGATCAGGGAGCGTACACGGACAAAGGCATCATCTGGCACGTGAAAGTGCCGGCCTACGGCTCGGTCGACGTGTCCTACGTCACCAAGGTCACTGCGGATGCCGGCACCGTGCTGGATTATCCGACCGGCACCGTCGGGTTATTGCCGACGAGAAACGTCCGCATGAAAGTCGGACAGAGCCGGATCACGCTGGACGAGGAGGATGAACTCTGGGCACTGACCAAGTACATCCCGGATTTCCTGAATACGGGCACGTTCATGGACATGGATTTCCTGAACGTCGTGTACAAACGGGTGGTCGGCGTCGAGACGAACTTCCCGAAGACGGTGCAGGAATACCTCGACCTGATGTACGATGTGAAGTTCCCGGCGAAGATCGATACCACGTATATGCTGTGCGAAAAGAAGGTTTTGCCTGAGGAAGCAGAGTATCTGAATACCATGAAGATCCTCCGCTTCTCGATCGGCAAGTGCATCTATCTGCCGGACCTCATGAACACGGACCGCTCACTGATCACGAAAGAGGAGTTCTTCAAGGAAGGCGACGTGCTGATCGAGGCGCACGGGTACAACATGCAGACCATTACGGACATTGATTCCGTTTCGATTTCCGTCTATCTCGGTGCGGGATACATTCTCCGTCATACGACGAAGGGAACGACGCTCGAGAAGTTCTTGGACGTCTGGGGGAAAATGCAGTCTTATAAGATCGCCATCGTTCTTAGACCGAGTTATTACTACGATCTCGAGAGCAAGTAAACTACATCTGCCGGCATTTGAGTGGCAGAATCTCCTTTGACAGGGAAAACAGGATCGAATGGAAGATCTGAAAATCGTTTTTGCGAGCAATCTGATCAAACTCCGCACGGGAGCCGGACTTACGCAGGCGGAACTGGCGGAAAAGATCAGTTACTCCGACAAATCTATATCGAAATGGGAGCGCGGTGAAGCGATCCCGGACGCTTACGTGCTGAAACAGTTGTCAGGACTGTTCGGCGTGAGCGTGGATGCCCTGCTTTCCGAAGAAGAGGGCTGGAAGAAGGCCGGACCCGATCTGCATCAGAAGATGCAGTACAGCCAGAGATTCCTCATTCTCTGTGTCATTGCCGGCATTTTCACCCTGTGTTTTCTGGAATTCGTCATCGTCTGGGCGGTGGCGGGCGTGCTTCACTGGCTGATGCTGTACGCGGGGATCCCCTGTTCGCTCATCGTTTTACTGGTGCTCAATACCGTCTGGTACAAAGGGCGGAACAACATGTACATCGTCGGCATGCTGGTCGCCAGCGTGATCCTGTTCGTCTACCTCCTGTTTCTGATGCTCGGAAAGGATCTCTGGCAGATCCTGCTCGTCATCATTCCGGCGGAGATCGTCGTCTACCTCGCATTCCACATCCGGCGGCGGAAAAAGCCGGAAACGCAGGAAAAATAAGGGATTCTCCGAATCGTAGAGCCGGCGGTAGAACGGCCGGAAGCAATCGTAGAGCGGTTCTTTTGACGGTAGGTTGAACTTTAGTTACACCTCCTTGTATGATGGGATCGATGATCCGATACATTCATACAAGGAGGTTTTTTTATGGTAGAATACGTTCTCAGCGCGGAATCCACCGCGGATCTTTCCAAGGCTCATTTTGAAAAACGGAACATCCATTACGTCTGTTTCCATTACCTGATGGACGGCACGGATTATCCGGACGATCTCGGCGAAACGATGCCGATCGGCGAGTTTTACGAAAAACTGGCGGGCGGCGCGGACTCGACCACTTCTCAGGTCAATCTGACCGAATACACGGAGTATTTCGACCGTTTTCTGTCGGAGGGCAAAGACGTTCTGCACCTCTGCCTTTCGAGCGGGATCTCCGGCAGTTACAATGCGGCGTGCAGCGCGGCATTGGTGGTGCGCTCCCGTTATCCGGAGCGGAAGATCTACGTCGTGGATTCGCTCGCGGCGTCCTCCGGTTTCGGACTTCTGATGGACTGGCTTGCCGATGAACGGGACCGCGGTCTGTCCGTCGATGAACTGAAGGATTTCGCCGAAACACACAAACTGTTCGTGCATCATTGGTTCTTTTCCACGGACCTCACGTTCTACGTCAAGGGCGGCCGCGTCTCCAAGACGGCAGCGCTGTTCGGAGGCGTCTTGAACATCTGTCCGCTCTTAAACGTCAGCAACGACGGACACTTGATTCCGAGAGAGCGCGTCCGCGGAAAGAAGAACGTGATCAGGCGAACGGTGAAGAAAATGCAGGAGTTTGCGGACAACGGCACCGCTTACGACGGAAAATGCTACATCAGCCACTCGGCATGCCTTGCGGATGCGGAGGAAGTGAAGCGACTCATTGAAGAGAACTTTCCCGCAATGAAAGGCCGCGTCGAGATCTACGACATCGGAACGGTCATCGGCACCCATACGGGGCCGGGAACCGTGGCCCTGTTCTTTACCGGGAAAAAGCGGGAAAACTGAACCGCTTCAGGGGCCGGGCGCCGTAAACAAAATGACGAAGCCAAGGGGCGCTCAAAGGGAGATTTTGGCGAAAATTTCTCTATACAAATCAGGTTGAAAATGATATATTTTCATTTAGAAAAAAACAAACGGGAGGCTGTCTATGGACGGTAACGTAAGACCTGCAAACATGGAAAGAATCACAACGCCCGCGCTGGCGGAAGCATTCATTGAAGAGCAGATCCAGGCCCTTCGGTCCCAGATCGGAGATCAGAAAGTGCTGTTGGCCTTATCCGGCGGCGTGGATTCCTCGGTCGTCGCGGCGTTGCTCATCAAAGCGATCGGCCCGCAGCTTACCTGTGTCCACGTGAACCACGGCCTGCTGCGAAAAGGCGAACCGGAGCAGGTGATTCGCGTGTTCCGCGAAGAACTCGGCGCAAACCTGATCTACGTCGATGCAGTCGACCGGTTCCTCGACAAACTCGCCGGCGTTTCCGATCCGGAAACGAAGCGGAAGATCATCGGCAAGGAATTCATTGACGTCTTTGCGGAAGAAGCAAAGAAACTGGAAGGCATTCGGTTCCTCGGTCAGGGCACGATCTATCCCGACATTCTGGAGTCGCACGGCGTCAAGGCACATCACAACGTGGGCGGCCTGCCGGAAGAACTGAACTTTGAACTGGTCGAACCCGTGAAACTGCTTTATAAAGACGAAGTCCGCGTGGTCGGCAAGGCCCTCGGCCTTCCGGACGGCATGGTCTACCGTCAGCCGTTCCCGGGCCCGGGTCTCGGCGTCCGCTGCGTCGGCGCGATCACGAGAGACCGCCTGAACGCGCTCCGCGAAGCCGACGCGATCGTCCGTGAGGAAATCGACAAGCTCCCGGTCCGTCCGTGGCAATATTTCGCCGTGATCCCCGACTTCAAGTCCACCGGCATCAAGGACGGCAAGCGTTACATGGGCTGGTCGGTCGTCGTCCGCGCCATCAATACCGTGGATGCCGTCACCGCGACTTCAGCGGATCTTCCGCTCGCCACGCTGAAGACCATCCGCGACCGTGTCATTGCCGAAGTGCCCGGCGTAAACCGCGTGCTTTGGGACATGAGCGATAAGCCCGTCAGCACCATCGAATGGGAATGATAGCCACGCTTTCGGAAACCCAGTAAAATCAAGGGTTTGAGGCCCCTCGAAAATGCCGTTGATAACAAAATGATAACAGTCTTTTGGCAATTTATCATTCCCCGGGAATGATAAAACCGATGGAAAAGGACTGAAGGCGACCACCGATTCTTATGGAAAAGCCCCTTGCTGCGAAAAGCGGCAAGGGGCTTTTTGTCGTCCGAAACGGATCAGAGTTTTCTCTTCTTCTTGAGTGACTTCGTGATTTCGTCGCTGAACTCTTTGGACGGAATCTTTCCCCAAATCCCGCTCGTGTCGGTTTCGGGATAGCGGTATCTCCATTGGTCATATTCGTCCTTGGAAATATCGCCGTTTCGACAGAGGGAAGCCTCCTTGTACCATGCCTCAAGAAGACCGTCAAGAAAGACTGACTGTTCGTCCTGTCCCGGCTTCAGATGAATGCAGAGCTGACCGTCCAGACAGTCGATTTCAAAGCCATAGCGATCTTCCAGAGAGAACAATGTGTGCGCAAGCCCGATGTATGAATCGGTTTCCGGGACGGTTAATGCAGCCGGCGAGACGTCCAGTGCCGCAGCCAATGCCTTTGTCAGATCCTCTTTCGGGGTTCTGGTTCCTGCCTCATATTGCGCGAGACGGACGTCGGCCGTGCTCTCCGGAAAACCGACCATAGTGCCGAGATATTTCTGAGTCATTCCGCGCAGGACGCGCAGAAAACGAATGCGTTCACCGATGGACATAAGTGACCTCCTGATCATTTGATGATCGGATTATAGCAGATATGTTTAACCCCGTCAAGAAAAACTTAAACAAAAAAATTTAATTTTTTTGAAAAAAGTACTTGACATAAACAAATATGTTTAGTATAATGCAAAATGTTAAACCGTTTTGTTTAACAAATCACAACAGAAGGGAGGTGTCAACATGGGAAATAAGTTCATGAATGTGGAAGAAGTCGCGGACGAGCTCGGCGTCTCCGTTTCGTATGCCTACAAGCTCATACGGAAACTGAACAAAGAACTCAGGGAAAAAGGTTACATCACCATTGCAGGAAGAATCAACAGACACTATTTCAACGAAAGAGTGTACCCGGAAGAAAGGAGGGATTGACAATGCCGGTATTCAAGAACGAGGCAAACGGCACATGGTATGTCATGGCGCGGTTTGTCAACTGGAAAGGTGAGCACAAGCAGAAATGCAAGCGGGGATTCGCCACGAAGCGGGAAGCCA
>JAEEIV010000013.1 GCA_016281555.1 Lachnospiraceae bacterium
CCGCCGTTTGCATTGTAACTGACCGTGCAGGTCTCCCACAGATAGACATAATAGTTTGTGCCGCTGGCTGTTACCTCAGTATACGCGTTGTTGTATCTTGAATGAACGTTGGAAACCGTGATGTCTCTTGCCTGTGCGGAATAATCCGCAGGGAAATTCACGTTCGTACTCGCAACTTCTGTTCCGTTTGAGTAAATATGAACGGTACGGTACTGCGAGCTGTCGGAAACCACGTTATGCTGCTTTACCGTGCAGTAATTGCTGTTGCTGTAAATATCAAGCGGAAATGCCTCCAGATAATAGTTGCCCAGACTGAACACCGTGGTTAACGTAATGGCGTTGGAATAGTATCCGTTATTGCTGTTAACAGTTGCGGTATTGCCGCCTGAACCCTCATTGTATTTGTACCAATATGAGCCATAGAATCCGGCGTTAACACCGCTGGTAACGTTTTTCATCTCGCCTGTATACTCTGTTCCGCCGACTGTCAGTTTAATCTGAGGTGTACTGGCGCCACCATAACGAGAATACGTTACGTCAATTCCTCTGTTATACAGAGTGCCGAACATCTGATAATCCATCCAATGGCCATACAAGGAGCCTCTTGTTTCCCACTTGTCATAATAGCAAACCGCATCATTGGTGGATTGCTGACCATGCGACGCATCCGTGACCGGCACCTCCAGCACGCCCTCGACCGTACGTCCGTCCTTGAAGACGATCGTCAGCGTCTCGTTCGTGTTGAAAGCCTTAAGAGAGGTGAGCAGCCAATCACCGGTTTCGGTCGTTTCAACGGCGATCAGTTCAGGATTCGAGAAACTGACACTCGCAACGTCCGCGACCGTATAGGGATAGTTCAGAGCCGCAAAGATATTAGAAAGAAGTACACTGCTTCCACCGGCGATCACGTATTCAAGGTCCCCGTTGTGGAATTCGACCGTGTAGGAAAACGTCGAGAAGCTGGACACCGCGATGCTGACCGTGCCGTCAGCGTTGACCGTCAGGTTGCCCTTCTCAGTCGAGAAGATCTCCACAGGACATCCGTTGTAGGTCTCGGTCGCCTTCGCGATCGCATCTTCGTCGTCCAGATAATGCACGATCGTCACACTGTCGCCCTTCATGACCTTGGCGCCGCCGAACGTAACATTCACAGTGCCGTCCGGCTGAACAGTCTGGTTTTCGACGATCAGGCTGATGTCATACACCGCCTTGAAGCCGGCCGAAGACGCACTTCCCCTCTTCGCGGGAGCCTTCTTTACGCCCCTTGTCGCGCTGGGTTCTGCGCCCTCTGCGACGGACAGCGATACGCCCTCCGGCAGCATACCGGAAACGGTGACCCCGCCCGAGGACTTGGTCTGCCGGGAATTCTGAGTCTCCCCGACCTTAATGCTCCCGCTTCCTGAATCTTCAGACGTGATGGTTTTCGCCTGATCCATGTCTGTATCCGCCCAAACGGTTTCAGTCATGAATACTGGCAAGATCAGCACAAGACTCAGGAGAATTGACAAAACCTTTTTCTTTTTCATATCGGTACACCTCAAAACTACTACCGCAACCACATACGGCGCGTTATACAAACCATAGTACAACTGTGTTATAATATGATATATAGGCCATCAAGTCAAGTATTTTTTGCTCTTTTTTCTGTCTAAAATAATTGAATTATCCCTTGGAAATGGTATAATGGTTTTTAAAGAATCGGCTGCTCAGAGGAGTAACGGTCATGCGCACTTCCCTCCTCATCCATCCGGATGAACTTTCGAAGAAATGGATCGATCGTCTCGCGGATCTCAAGGTCACGACACTCGGCCTCCATCCCCGCGGCGGACGCTGGGCCGTGTCTTCGCTCGAAGACCTGCTCGCACGGCTGAAAACGCCGGAATACCGGGCACTGCTCGATTATGCAGCGGACCGGGGGCTGGAAATCGCCTACGAGTTTCACGCAGCGGCAACTCTCCTGCCACGGGACCTTTTTGACCGACATCCGGAGTATTTCCGCATGGACCGGGAAGGAAAACGCGTCCCGAACTGGAATTTCTGTGTTTCCAATGAAGAAGCGCTCGACATCGTGGCAGAGCGGGCGGCGGAAATCGTCCGACAACTCTACCGGAGTGGCGACCGGTTTCATTTCTGGCTGGACGACGGGCATGACCTCGCCTGTCATTGTCCGGAGTGTACGGAGCTTTCGGCATCGGATCAGCAGCTCGTCGTGCTGAACGCCATGCTGCGGCGGATCCGGGAAGACCGCCCGGAAGCACGCCTCGCTTATCTCGCCTATTTCGACACGCTGGCCGTACCTTCTAAAGTCACACCGGAGCCCGGAATTTTCCTGGAATATGCACCGATGGAAAAGTACGTCGCGAAGGGCAATGACCGGGAAGAACGGATCGCGGCCGAATTCCGGCTCATCGACCCGCTGCTCGATTTTTTCGGCCGCAAGGAATCGCGCGTCCTCGAATACTGGTACGACAATTCCATGTACTCGAACTGGACGAAACCGCCGAAATCCTTTACGCCGGACGATGAAGCCGTGCTTAAAGACGCGGCTTTCTACCGGGAAAAAGGCTTCCGTTCGATCGCGTCGTTCGGTTGCTTTTTAGGGCCGGATTACGAGGAACTGTACGGCGAGCCGGACTTCTCTGCTTTCGGCAGGGTCGCCCGGGCATGAACCGCCCTTTTTCTGAAGCAAAGCAGCGAACAAAAAACTGATCAAATACCGAGGAAAAAAATGAAAAAAACTGTCGCAATTTTATTGTCCTTCCTGCTTGCGGGCACGCTCGCGGCCTGCGGAAGCGGAGACGCCTCTTTCTCCTTTGAAGAAGCGGACCGTCCGGCCACGACGGCACCTACGGAAGGCGAGAACCGCCCGGCCACGACGGCCCCGTCGGAAAGCAGCGTCCCGGCGAAATCCCTGACGGAACCCGCCGCCGTACCTGAGTTCACTGTCCGGAAGGCGGACTGGACGGACATTGAATGGGAATCCTATTCCAATCCCTACTTCACATTGACGATCCCGAAAGGCTGGAAGGTCGAATGGCAGGGCAATGCCCAGCAGCTGAACTGGAATTGTTCATTGGCCGAGGCGAAAGTCGGGCTTTCGAACCTCGACCACAACTATGCGGCGAAGGACGCGAGCATGTGCCAGGCGCTGAACATGCGGTACTATCTTGCGAACGGGACCGTCGAGGAATACTTCAAGACCGCCTACGCCGGTTCGACGGAGTATTTCAACGTCATGAATTCCTGCGTGCCGTCGAACAAGGACGAACTCCAGAAGGCGCGGCCGAACACGGCGATCCGGGATTACCGGGCATTGTACGTCCAGTTCCGTGAGAACGGCTGGGACGGCGAAGGCATCTACTCTGCCGCCGTCATGGAGTCGCCTGACGTCGTGATCCGCGGCCTGAATTACGGCGTCTGGGAAATCAACTGCACGTTCACGGAATGGGCACCGCGCGGCGAACTCGTGAACTGGACCCCGGTGCTTTCGAAAATCGCGCAGTCCTTCGCCTATACGGACTATTACGTGCAGGAATGGCTGAGCGTTCTGTCCACGGCGTCGTACAATTCCCCGACTTCATCGGTGAATGATACCGATCCCGTGATGGAAGCGTTTGAAGAGCGCAGCCGCTCCGACACGATCATTCAGGAGAAGCGGTCGGACGAGATCGAGGATTACGAGCGCGTTTACGACAATGAAACCGGCGAATACTACAGGGCTTACGAAGGCTTCTTGGACGACGTCGGAGACGAACAGACGCGGTACCGGGCCGTCACCGACGACGAATACGCAAACGGCTATTCCGGCTGGATCGACAGGTAACGCAGGAGGAACTTTGTCATGAACAGAGAAGAGCTGAAGGAACTGGTACTGAAGAAAAAGGTCGTGGCGATCGTCCGCGGCATCTACGGTGAGGACTGCATCAAACTGGCCGAAGCGCTGTACCGCGGCGGCATCCGGCTCATGGAAGTCACGTTTGACCAGAGCCGTCCCGAGGCGTTCTGCCGGACCACGGACACGCTCCGCGCACTGGTCGAAAAACTCGGCGACCGGATGGTATTCGGCGCAGGCACGGTGACGAGCGTCCAGCTGGTCAGCGCTGCGAAAAACGCGGGCGGAAGCTTCATCGTTTCACCCGACACGAAGCCGGAAGTCATCCGGCGGACCGTGGAGCTCGACATGGTCTCCATGCCCGGCGCAATGACGCCGACGGAGATTGCTCTGGCCTACGAGTCCGGAGCGGATTTCGTGAAGATCTTCCCGGCAGGTACGCTCGGCGCCTCCTATTTCAAAGCGGTCCGCGGCCCCTTCAGTCAGATCCCGCTCCTCGCGGTCGGCGGCGTCAATGAAGTGAACGCCGCGGAGTTCATTGCCGCAGGCGCGGTCGGCGTCGGTGTCGGCGGCAACCTCGCGAAGAAGGCGCTCGTTGAGGCCGGCGAATTCGATAAGATTGAAGAAACCGCACGGCTCCTTGTCGAAGCGGTCGGCGCGAACTGATCCGGAACCGGGGATAAAAAAACAAGGCTGCCTTTTGACAGCCTTGTTTTTTTGTCGGGCATCGACTGCCTGAACGCTTACTTTTCAAAGACGATCGTCTCGCCTTCCATCGTAAGGGTCAGTTCATTGCCCTTCAGCGTACCGTCGATCGAAGATCCGTCGGGACCGGTCAGGGTGATCTTATCGCCGGAAAGCGTATAGGTTCCCTTCGCTTCATCCTGTCCGTAAATGTCCATCGTGAACTTGCCGTCGTTCGTCAGTTCGAACTTCATGACGTCGTCGACGTTCAGCTTCTCGCCGCCCATGCCGGCCGCCAGGTCCAGAAGCGCCTGGAACGTTTCACGCGTATAAGACACGCCTGACGCGCTCATGGATTTGAACTTGTACGTTCCGGCCGCTCCGCCGCCGCAACCGATGAGTGCGCCGGCAATGACCAGCACCGTCATCAAAACCGCAACTGCTTTTTTCATAAAATATACTCCTCCCGGGATATTGATCGGCCCTGATCGGATATGACTCGTCGGGCCGTGGGTCTTACCGGAGTGCTCCGCAGAAACCTCATGGAAGAGTATAGCATATTATTCCGGTTCCGTCTACTGCGGATTTGCCGAAAGAAAACCCAACTACCGCTTGCAACCGGGCGTTGCCGGTGGTACAATATCTTCGGTGCCGCGCGGCATCAGACCATGAAACGGACGACGTATATAATGCGGATTTTCAAGGAGGATCGGACATGAACGAACGCCAGGAACTCTTGGTTTCCTACGTGGAAAAAGCGAGAAAGCTCGTCTTCGACGGCGAGGATTTTCTCTGGACACATCCCGAGGTCGGCTTCACGGAGTGGGAGTCCCACAATTACCTGAAGGCCAGATGGGAGGAAATGGGGTACAAGGTCATTGAAGCGGGGAACATCCCCGGTTTCTATGCGGATCTTGACACCGGACGTCCCGGTCCGACGCTCTGCATTATGGGCGAACTGGACGCTCTGGACATTGCCAATCATCCCTGCTCGGTGAACGGAAAGAACCATTCCTGCGGGCATTGCGCACAGGGCGCGGCCATGCTCGGCGTCGCGGCGGGCCTTGCGGGCGAACATGCGCTCGACGGCCTTTCCGGAAAGATCCGTCTCATGATGGTTCCGGCGGAGGAAATGATCCAGCTGCCGTTCCGCGAGGAACTCCGTCAGAAAGGCATCATCCACTTCATCGGCGGCAAGCCGGAATTCATGTACCGCGGCTATTTCGACGACGTCGACCTCTGCCTCATGGTGCATACCGGATCCGAGAATCAGGAACTGGATTTCGGCTGCAATTACACGAACAACGGCTGCCTGGCGAAGACCTTCACCTATACGGGCAGAGCGGCGCATGCGGCCGGTTCCCCGTACAAGGGCATCAACGCCGAATATGCGGCCATGCTGGGCCTCAATGCCTGCAATGCCCTCCGGGAGACCTTCCAGGACAGTGACCACATCCGCTTCCATCCGATCGTGCACGGCGTGGAGACCGCGGTCAATATCATTCCGAACGAGATCACGCTTGAAACCTACGTGCGCGCTTCCACGACGAAAGCGATCGTCCGCGAAAACAAGAAGATCAACCGTGCATTGGCGGGCGCCGCGGCTTCGATGGGCGCGAAGCTCACGATACACGACCGTCCGGGATACACGCCGGAAATACATTTCCACCCGTTCATGAAACTGGTCGAGAAATGCTGCACCGACCTCTCCGGCCCTGAAAAAGTGAAATTCCGCTATGACGGTCACGGCACCGGCTCTTCCGACTTCGGCGATCTGACGAGCGTCATGCCGGGCGTCCAGTTCCGGGCGTACGGCGCGATCGGCAGCGGTCACGGCACCGATTACTACATCAAGGACGTGGAAAAGGCCTGCGTCCGGAACGCCATGGCTCAGGTGCTCGTCGCGAACGAGCTCCTTCAGGATGATGCAAAAGCCGCGAAAGAGATCATCGACGCCTACGAACCGACCTTCGGTTCCGTCAAAGAATACGTTGAATTCATGGACAGCCTGATCCGCGACATCGATGCGGTCACGTACGGTGACGACGACACGGTGACGATCACGTATTGATCATCAGCGCCGACCCGGCAAACTGACAGGCATCTGATTTGTTTTTGCTTCACATAATGAACAGGGGGACCGTTTCTTCAGGGGAACGGTCCTCTTATTGTCCGACAATTTCACAAGGCAAAACATGAAAACAGGCAGAAAAAATGCGTAAAAGTATTGAATTATATAAGCATATGTGATAGAAAAAAGAATGTGTAGTTTTGCTATTTTTTCGCGATACATTTTTCACAAGGAAGGACAACGGAGATGAAAAAACTTTTCGGAGTGATTACCGGGATCATTGCCGCGGGCATTCTGCTTTTCCTCGGCGCAGGAACGGTGCGTGCCGAGGCGCATGATGACCACTGCATCTGCGGTGGAAACGGCACCTGCATCGAGACGGCGACGGCGGCAAACGGACACACGGCGAATACGCCGGCGGACGGATGGCAAAGCGTATCCACCTACGACGAATTCAAAAGCCTGATCACCAACACGCCCGCCAACGGTGAAGTATTTATTTATTTGGACGCCAGTTTCACGATGGGCGCTCAGATCGTCGTTGAGAACGGAAGATCCGTTCACATTTGCCTGAACGGAAAAACGCTGACAGCCGTCAAAAACAACCGGTTCTTCTATTGCAAGTCCGGCACCACCCTGACGGTATGCGACTGCAGTTCCGAGAAGACCGGTACCATGACCGGTCACGCCGACAGCGTCGGACGGAATGACGTCAACGGCGGAAACATGTATTTTGAAAACGCCACGTTCCATCTGTACAGTGGCACGCTCAAAAACGGAAAACTGGATACCAAGGATAGCATCCGTAAAGGCGCCAACCTTGCGGGAAGCGGCTCCTCCACCGTTTTCCGGTTCTTCGGCGGTACGGTTTCTTCGGGCTCTATCGCTTCCTCGACCACGACTGAAAACGCAGGGTACGGCGGAAACCTTTATATGGAAAACGGTACGGTGTACGTCTACGGCGGCACGTTTGAGACCGGAACGACAACGACAACGAAGGGCTACGGCGGAAACATTGCTGCGATGAACTCCGCAAAGATCAACATTCTGGGCGGCGAGATCAAGAGCGGCACGGGCAAAAGCGGCGGAAACATCTACTGTGAAGGCGCCAGCGTCACTTTCACGCTCTCCGGCGGTATGATCCATTCGGGCCGGGGTGTGGATCGCGGCGGTAACATCACCCTCTACAGCGGCACCATGAACCTCAGCGGCACCTCCGTCTATGGCGGTTCCCTGTCATCAAAGAGCGGACGCGGCGGTAACATTTCCGTGGACAACGGCACTTTGAACATCTCCGGCACCGCGAAAATCTACGGCGGCACCGTCGGCATCGCCGGTTCTTCCACGGATGCCCGCGGCGGTAACATCTTTTCCGGAAACAGCGGAACGGTGAATGTTTCCGGCGGTGAGATCTACGACGGCGTCTGCCGGGGCACTGCGACCGGTGCAAGCGTGGCAGGCGGAAATGCCGACTTCCAGGGCACCTTCATTATGACCGGCGGCACCTTTACCGGCGGTACGGCGGTGCGCGGCGGTAATATTGCGCTGATGCAAACCGGAACGAAGACGATTTCCGGAGGCAAGATCTCCGGCGGCACGGCGGTAAGCGGCGGTTCCCTTTACATCAACCGGATCAGCGGCACCACTACGACTTATCCCTGCACGGTAACCATTACCGGAACCGCGGTGATTGAAAACGGCACGGCCACCGACAACGGCGGACTCGTGAATAACCTGGGCGGCACGCTCACGGTTTCCGGCGGCACGCTGAGAAACGGCACCGCTTCCGGTAAAGGCGGCGCGATCTTCATGTCGACCGTCTCCGGCGCGGAGAACAGCGTCACGATCACTGACGATGCGTTGATCCGGGACTGCACCACGTCAGGCATCCGCGGCGGCAGCATTGCCATTACAGGAGGAACGCTGACCATCTCCGGCGGTACGATCTCCGGCGGTCATGCCAACAACAAATCCGCCCGGGGCGGGAACATTTCTGTGGAAGGCGGTTCTCTGACCGTTTCTTCCGATGCGAAGATTCTGGACGGCATTGCCGGCGACGGCACCGGAACTGATAACCGTGGCGGCAACATTTTCACCACCTCCGGCACGTCGCTCACGATTTCCGGCGGCACGATCTCCGGCGGCTCGGTCTCCGGTCTGTACTCTGTGGCGGAAGTCGGCGGCAACGTCTGTGCGCAGGGCGTCTTTTCCATGACAGGCGGCGCGATCAAGGACGGTACGGCGGCTTTCGGAGGCAACCTGATGGTCATGCAGGCCGAATCCAAGACGATCTCCGGCGGCACGATCACGGGCGGTGTCGCGGACTGCGGCGGTAACATTTACATCAAGAATTTCGATTCGAGCAACCCCTGTTCGCTGACCGTTTCCGGTACCGTGCTCATTCAGGACGGAACCGCCACCGGCAGTGACGATGCGACTTTCGGCCGCGGCGGCAACATTTACGTCGGAGGCGCCTATACGAGTCTTACGGTCTCCGGCGGCACCCTTAAAAACGGCACGGCTCTTTCCTGGAAGGATCCGGCTTCTGACACCGTGAAATACGGATACGGCGGAAACATTTTCACCGAAAACAGCGGCGCGATCACCATTCAGGGCGGACTCATCACCGGCGGTACGGCAGCTCGCGGATCGAACGTGGGCTTTGATGCGCATTCCACGCTGACGCTTTCCGGCGGACAACTGACAGATCCGGTTGCTGAAGTGTTAAACGGTGAAACCCTGAATTGCTCCAACCTCTGCGTCGGCATCACCGGCGTGACGCCCGCGAACTACACCACCCTCACGATGACCGGCGGCACGATCGATAACGGGTCCAACGCCGATGCGGTGGCGCTCCTGATCCTGGGCTTAAGCGACACTTACTACTCAGGCATTGCGGACATCTCCGGCGGTACGATCACGGCCGATCCGAACGGCATTGCCATCTGCAACGGAGGTACGCTTTCGCTCACCGACGCGCTGGTGACCGGCACCGTCATGGAAATGACGGACGAGGATAGCCTCAGCACGCTCGACACGCCGTCGACGGCGCTCTCCGGCGGTCACTACACGATCGCTCCGGACATCACACTCGTGGCAAGCGGCTTCGGCGTTTATGAAGATACTTCCGTTGCGGGATATGCATACGTCATCGCGGAGGGCGCCATCATTGAGGCGACTTCCGGTGCGGAGCAGGGTTCCTTCGCTGCCGTTGCGGCTGTGACGGGCGGCGGTTCCTACAGGATCGGCGATTCCTTTACGCTGACTGCTCCGGATGTGGACGGCTACACCTTCGTCTGCTGGAAAGAAAACGGTACGGAGATCGGCACGGCTTCGACCTATACCGGAACCGTCACCGACAATGCCACCCGGACGATCACGGCCGTCTACCGCTTCGGCGGCGCCGAGGGATTTACCCTCACGGTCACTGCTTCGGCGTATTCCGTTGAGGTCGTGAGCGGCGCATTAGTCAGCGGGACCAGTTACAGCGCGGGTTCCGAACTCACCGTGAAGTTTACCGGCGACGCAGCAAACTTCAGCGGCTGGAAGAACGGTTCCGGCAAGCTGGTGAGCCGCGATCGGAACTACACGTTCACGCTCGGCTGCAACACGGTGCTTGCGGCGATCGAGACCGATTCGAGAGTTGCGGTCTTCTATACGATCAACAATCAGGTTTACAGGACCGTCCCGATCCCGGACGGCGCGACGACGCTGGAACTTCCGGAAGCCGTCACCGCGACCGGGAAGAACTGGGTCGGCTGGAGCAAGACCGTCGACGAGATCCTGGCCGAAACCGGAAACATCGTTAACGTGCTTCCGGTTTATGAAGACGCGGACGGCGCGACCTACACGCTGACCGTGACCGCGGTGGAATTTGCCACCGTCAATGCTCCGAAGAAGTGGACGGTGATCACCGACGCCTGCGATGCCTGCACCACGGCGCTCACAGCGGTGACGGAAGTGACGGCAAAAGCGGCGGAAGGAAAGAACTTCCTGTACTTTGCGGATGAGAACGGACGCGTCCTCTCCAGACTGGCGACGACTCCGTTCCGGTTTGCCGCAGACGCCGTGATCTATGCGGTGTACGGCGATCAGGCTCCGGAGGCGGTCACGCCGTCCGTACAGATCCTGCACGGCACGAGAACGACGGATGGCGGAAAGAGCATCATGAACGTCGATGCGCTCCGCACGCTGCCGGAAGGCTATACGATCGACGAGCAGGGCATCCTCTTCTCGCTCGAAGCCATGATGGCAGGCACGGCGCCGGAGGTCGCATTGACCGTGAACAGCGACAAGACGTACAAGTACGCCTCGAGCGGCAAGGAACTGACCGACGTGACCGGACTGACCATAAAGAACGCGCCTGCGGAAATCTACGTCAGGGCGTACGTGGTCTACCGTGACGCGCAGGGCAATGCCGCCGTCCTGTATTCCAACTACATCATCATCCACTGACCGGACGGTCACGGATAAAAATTGCGGGCCCGGTGAAAGCCGGGCCCGCAGCTTGTTTCATTACTTATGTTCCGCCGGCGCATTGCCGGCTTCTTTTTATTCTTCTTCGCTCTTCTCCGGCGTCACCAGGACTTTCACGACGCGGAGTCCCTCCATCTCCAGCACCTTCGCGCGGAACAGACCTTCGAATTCCACGGTGTCGCCGACCGCCGGGAAGTCCCCGTTTTTCTCAATGATGAGGCCGCCGACGGTCCCCGATTCGAATTCAAAGTCTTCGGGATCCCGGCCGATGAGTTCGAAGAAATCGTCGGTGTTCATGTCGCCGTCGATCTCGAATACGCCGTCCGGCCGTTCCACGACCTCCTCTTCCACTTCGTCGGTCTCGTCCCAGATGTCGCCGACGATTTCCTCAAGCACGTCTTCCATCGTGATGACGCCGAGCGTGCCCGAGTATTCGTCCACGACGACGGCGAGATGCTGCCTCGCCTTTTTCAGCGTGTCGAGGACCTGCGGCAGTTTCATGGTCCGGTAGATGAACAGGGGCTCGTTCATGAGCGGACGGATGTCCGCGTTCACGTCCTCCGAAAGTGCCTTCAGCAGCCGGTTCAGATGAACGACGCCGATGATGTGGTCAATGCTGCCCTCGTACACGGGCATCCTGCTGTGGCCGCTTTCGATCGCGAACCGCACGAGTTCGTCCCGGTCTTCGTCAATGTCGATCGCTTCCACGTCGACTCTGGCCGTCATGACTTCGTCTGCGGAAACGTCGGAGAAGTCAATGGCGGCGGAAACGAGTTCGGTCCGCTCCGGATCGAGCACGCCTTCGTCTTCCGCGGTTTCAATGATCTGCTGCAGTTCCGCCTGCGACTCTTCTTCCGGGTCTTCCTTCTCGCTTTCCTTCACGGGTTTCGTGAGGAGCGAGACGAGCTTCACGACCGGAAAAGTCACCGGCATGAACAGGATACGGAAAAACGAGATCGGCCCGGAATACGACACCGCCTTCGATGTCGCCTTCCGCTTGCAAATGATTTTCGGCACGGTCTCGCCGAAAATGATGATGAGCACGGTCACGATGATCGTGCCGAGCCAGTTCAATGAATCGTTGCCGAACGCCAGGATGATGAACACCGTCGTGAGCGAAGAAGCGGCAATATTCACGAGGTTGTTGCCGATCAGGATCGTGCTCAGCGTGTCATCATAGTTTTCTGCGCGTTTTAAGGCCCTTTTTGCGCCTTTTTTCCCTTCCTTTGACTCATTCTCCAACCTGACCTTATTGCACGAGGAAAAGGCCATTTCGGAGCCTGAGAAGAAGGCGGACAAAATGATCGAAAGCAGGATGCCGGCGCCGACGGCCGAAAGAACGAGGATCATCTCAGGAGTCATCGTCCGCCTCCTTCCCCGGAACGGTCCGGTCCGGACGGGGCATTGTCCTCTGATGATGCTTCAGGTGCTTCGCTTTCTTCAGGCACTTCTTCACTGCCTTCGTCTTCGGGCAGGACTTCCACCTGCACGCGGTTGATCCGGTTTTTGTCCATTTCGGTCACCGTGACGAGCAGGTTTCCGTAGCGGAATGAATCGCCGGTCTTCGGGATCAAAGTGAACTGCTCATAGACCCAGTCCGAAACGAACAGGTTCATGAAGCGGTCCCGGTTCTCCTCTTCCGGCTCCTCGAAGCCGATGAAATCAAAGACGTCGTTCACGGTCTCGTCACCCCGGGCGAGGAAGGTGTGCTCGGAAAGCTCCACGATGGGCTCCCGGATCTCGTCGTCTTCGTCCCAGATCTCTCCGACGATCTCTTCCAGAATGTCCTCCACGGTGACGACGCCGAGCGTGCCGCCGAAGGAGTCCGTGACGACCGCCATATTGAGCTTCCGTTTCGTCATTTCCGAAAGAAGCTCGGAGATCTCCATGCTCTGCGGCGCGAAGAAGACCGGATCGAGCATGGCCCGTACGTCCGGCAGCACGCCGGTCTTTAAGTATTCCTTCAGGTATTTCCGGATCTGCAGAACGCCGACCACGGAATCCACGGTCTTTTCGTAGGCGAGCACGCGGCTGTGCGTCTGCGCCTTGACGAACGAAAGAATCTCTTCCGGCGTGTCCGAAACGTCGAACGCGGAGACGTCCACCCGGGGCGTCAGAATGCTGTTCGCGGTCACGTCGGCGAACTGAAGCGCCGAGGAAATGAGCTCGCTCTGCTCCTCGTCGATCGATCCCTTCTCTTCCATGTCCTCAATGATGTCGTAAAGTTCTTCTTCCGTGACCGTCTGTTCTTCTTCGGCCCGGAACAGTTTCGACGTCAGGTTCCCGATGAGGGAAAGCAGTTTCGAGAGCGGCCAGAAAATCTTCATCAGCACGAGGAGGATCCCCGAGCATGCCAGACTGCAGTTCTCGTTGGCCCTCTTCCCGATGGATTTCGGAAGCATCTCCCCGAGGAAAAACATCACGATCGTGAACAGGAACGTGCTCAAAGAGACCCAGCTTAACGCTGCGCCGCTCAAATGAAACATTCTTGTGACCAAAACCGTGACGAGGGAAGCCGCCAGGATGTGTGCGATGTTCGTTCCGATGAGGATCGTGGTAATGGCCTCGTCAAAGGAGTCCAACACCCGAAGTACCCGTTTCGCCCGAACGTCGCCGCGCTCTTCCGCCACTTTCATCCGTGTTCTGGACACGGACGCGATCGCGGTTTCCGTGAGCGCGAAAAATTGAGATGCAATGAATGAAATAATGATAATTACGATCGACAATCGACTGTCAGGGTCCATGAAAATAAATACTACTCCTTTTTTCCAGAATTGTCCCCGGGCAATGCCCCGATCAAAGACTACAAGCGTTGATATTTTACCATGAGTTTAAAAAAAAAGCAAGCGCCGGATTTTTGATCCGGCGCAGGAAAGGGTTTACTTTTCTCCAAAGATCTTTTGATAGGTCGCCGAACTGATCCACTCCTTCGTGTCCACGGTGACGATGTTCATCTTCGCGTCGACCTTGTCCGCCTTCTTCCCGTTCAGGACCTGCATGAAGGCGCAGGTGCGCAGGAACGGCAGTACGTAGGCCGCGTCAAAGACGCTGTATACCTTATTGTCCACGTAAACGTCGAACTGTGTAAAGTCCTTCGCAAAGACGATGACTTTGATCGACTCGATCTTGTTCTTGCTTTTCGTGATCTCGTCGGCCTTCTTCTGAATGTCCGCATTGTAGCGTTCCTTCAGGTCCTTCAGCTGCGATTTCGTGAAGGTGTAGGTCACCGTTCCGTCTTCGCTTTCCGCGGTTTTCTGATAGCCGACGGCGGCACGGTAATCCTCCGCGTCCTGGGCCAGATCCTTCGTAAAGGTCCTGACGCCGTCGTCCGCGCAGCCGGAAAGCAGGGCAATGAAAAGCATTGCCAGCGCAGCAAGGATCGCCGTTCTTTTTCCCGTCTTTTTGCAAAGTCCCATTCCGGTTTCCTCCCGCCGTCCGTCAGACGTCGAAGCAGCCGCCGCCGATGAATTCGCGGACCAGCGAGTTCGCGGGCACGTCTTCCGACGGGATCGTCAGAATGTAATCCAGGAACTTGAGCAGGCGCTTCGCCTCCAGGTATTCGTCAGAATCGCGCTCCACGCTGAACAGCAGCGGTTCGGCGTACGGCTTGATGACCGCGAGTTCGTAGATCAGGGCGGAGTTCATCATGACGTCCGAACTTTCCTGATACGGGAAAATGTTCTTTTCTTCGCCGCGGCGGACGCTCGCCCAGCGGGAGATCGTCTCACCTGCACTGTAGCCGCGCGTTCTCGAATCGCGGACGATCCGGCGCAGCAGCCGGACGTCGGTCGTCGGGATGTAATTGTGCTCGTCGATGTTCAGCTGCATCAGCGCGCTGATGTAGATCTTGAACTTCTTGTCCCGCGGGATGGAGGAAGTCAGTTCCTCATTGAGGCAATGGATGCCTTCCAGCATGACGAGTTCGCCCTGTCCGATCTTCATGGTCCGGCCGCGCTTGTACTCCCGCTCTCCTGTCAGGAAATTGTACGACGGCAATGCCACTTCCTCCCCGTTCATGAGTGCGGTGAGGTCCTTGTTCAGCAATTCCGTGTCCACGCAGCGGATGGACTCAAAGTCCACTTCGCCGTTCTCGTCGAGCGGATACTGGTCGCGGTTGATGAAATAGTCGTCGCAGGCGAGCGGCTTCAAGCGAAGACCGAGCGCCTGGAGCTGGATCGAAAGGCGGTGCGAGAACGTGGTCTTTCCCGAGGAGGACGGACCGGCGATCAGCACGACTCTCTTTCCGGATTCCTTGATCGACTGGGCAATGTCCCCGATCTGCTTTTCCATGATCGCTTCCTGCAGAAGCAGCAGGTCTCCCGCTTCGCCGTGCACGATCCGGTCGTTCAGGTCGCCGACCGTGTTCAGGCCGAGGGAATCGCACCACTCGGAATCCTTACGGAGCGTCTCGAACAGCTTCGGACGGTCCACGAAGGGGCTGATCGCGTCCGGCGAACTGGTCGTCGGCCGCTGCAGGACGAAACCGTCCTTGTACTTGAACAGACGGAATTCCTTCAGGTATCCGGTCGAAGGCACGAGATACGCGTAATAGTAATCCTGATACTCGCCGAGCGCGTACAGGTTCGCTTCGGACGCGCGGCGGTACTCGAACAGTTTCTTCTTGTACGGCATGCCCTGGCGGCTGAAGATGTCCACGGCCTCCCGGCAGCTCACGGTCCGCTTTAAGAACGGAATGTCGGAACGCACGAGTTCGTGCATCTCATTGGACACGCGCTCGAGCATCTCTTCCGTGACCTCGTGGTCACGGATCCGGCAGAACAAGCCGTTGCTCACGGAAAAGTCGACGTAGACGTTTTCCGCGATCTCCGGAGACTCCGTGTTCCTGAACGCCTTCAGCATCAGGAAGATCACGCTCCTGAGGTAGGTGTGCGTGCCGATGGATTCACTCATCGTCACGAAATCCAGCTTCGTCTCGCTCTTTCCCTTCGCCAATGACCCGACGGTGTAAAACAGTTCGCGGAGTCTTCCGTCCTGCTTCGCAAGTACGATCCTGGACGGATAGGCCTGCTGATATTCCTGTGCAATGTTCTCGATCGGGGTCGCTTCATCAAATTCCCGGATCTCATCTTTGATCTGCACTTTTAACATATTTTTCTCTCCTGTATCAAATGGTTATAGTGATTTATTATATTATACCGAAAAAGCGCGGAAATTGCAAGAAAAACGGGACACCGCCTCCGGCAATGCCCCGCAAACGCTTTTCTTTTTCAAAACAGCCGTTTCCCGGCGGCTCACCCTTCCGTCTGAACCGCTTCTTCCTTCCACGCTTTGTGCAGGATCAGCGTGCCCGAGAGCAAGGTGATCTGACCAAGCAGATTGACGCCTTCCGCCACCCAGTTCATGTAGTTCTCCGTGAAGTCCTTGGACGAAAGATAGCCCATGCCCATATAGAACAAAAACGTCAGCACGAACAGCACCACGGCAAGCGGCTTCTTCTTTTCGACGGCGAACTTCGAGAGCCCAGCGGCCATTCCGCCGAGGCCGAGCACCATGAACGAAACGAAAATGAACGTGCCGCTAAACAGCGGGACCGCTGCCACGCTGAGCAGCGCTTCCTGCTTCCCGGTCTTAAAGAACGCAGTCCTTGCCACGGCAATGCCCGCAAGCAAAAGTCCGATCGCCTGCACCGGGAAGAACATCTGCGTCAGCGGCTGGAAGTCGCACACGCCGAGCGCATAGAGCAGTTTGTACAATGCCTTCAGGAACCCCGCCAGGATCACGTCGATCGTGCCGGCCGCAAACAGCGCGAAGACGCCCTTGCCCATTTTATGATACAGATCCCGCTGCAGGATGATTGACGCGACGGCGAACAGAAACACGGGGATGAAATCCACCAATGCCATTCCGACAGAATACATAACGGTTCCCCCTTATTTCTTCGCTTTCTCCTTCGCCCGCTTGTCATTGATGATCTTCATATGCTCCGCGGTCACGAGTTCCACGCCGTTTTCCTTGGCCCAGGAAACGCAGCCCTTTAAGACGACCGGCAGGAAGACTCTCGGCACGCCGAGGATCGTCTCCAATGCGTCGTCAGTGAATTTCACCTTGTCGTCGGCGCGGTCGGCCGCATAACGGACCGACTCGAGAGACGCCTTCCGGACCTGTAAGAGTTCCGCCCGGAGCCGCGCCTTCTTGTGGAACCAGAAGTTCTTGGAATCCCGGTAGCCGTAGTCGACGGGCAGGTTCGGGAAATCCTTGGCGCGGACGCCGTTGATGATCGCGTCGCTGTACTTTTTCTTCATCAGGATCTTATCCACGCGGAGAATGAAATGCGCGCCGAATTTGCTCGTGATGCCGTTGAAATCATGATAAGGCGGCTCGTATCCCGACAACTCGCCCGGCTTGTCGTCCGCGGCGCCGTCGAGTTCTCTCATCCACGTGCACTCGATGACTTCGATCGCATCGGTCAGAACCTCGGGGCGCTTTTCTCCGGTCTCCTCTTCCATGAGGCTCTTTTCCAGACGGAACTTGCATTTCGGCATTTTGTCGGACGGCTTGTCACCCGGCCAGGAAAGTTTGACGGCTTCCTTGAAGTTCTTCGGATCGTCGTCAATGAAGTTGATCGCGCATTTTCCGTTTTTCAGAATGTGCTGCGCTGTGTTCGAAGAATTCCGGCAGCAAAGCAGCATGGCGTAATAGTCCTTGCCGGCCACGTAATAGGGCTGTACCAGAGAATACGGGCCGAGGCTCGTCGTTCCCTCCTCCGTCAGTGTGCTGATAATGACCGTCGGCATCGGGAAAAACAGCGAAGTCTGATAGAAATTGTCCACAATACGTAAGTTTTCAAAACTGCTCATTTGGAATCTCCTCCATCTTTGTATGTAATCTTTTCGTCCGGGCGTGCCGGGCCTCCGGCCGCCTCCCGACTTTAGTTATACCCTGCCCTTACCGGAAAGTCAATACAGGGCGGGAGAACCCGGCCGCATTTGTCAAAGGTCCACCCGGTGAAGGACGGTCATTGCAGGCAAATAGAAACAGGACCATGTCGCCATGGCCCTGTTTCGCGTGTTGCCTTAAGTTTCCCGTAAATTACTTCAGGGTAACCTTCGCACCGGCTGCTTCGAACTTCGCCTTCAGTTCTTCCGCTTCCGCCTTGGACGCCTGCTCCTTCACGATCTTCGGAGCGCCGTCAACGAGATCCTTCGCTTCCTTCAGGCCGAGGCCGGTCGCTTCACGGACAGCCTTGATGACCGGGATCTTGTTCGGGCCGACTTCGGTCAGTTCGACGTCAAATTCGGTCTTCTCTTCCACCGGAGCAGCTTCAGCACCCGCTGCCGGGCCGGCGACGACGACACCCGCAGCTGCGGACACGCCGAATTCCTCTTCACAAGCCTTCACGAGCTCGTTCAGTTCAAGTACGGACAGCTCTTTCAGCGCCGCGATGAATTCCTCAGTAGTTAATTTAGCCATGATTATTTCCTCCAATTCAATTATTCATTCATGGTCGACTCTCCTTCCGGAGAATCATTGAACCCCTCAATGCCGGGGCTGGCTCCCCTCGCCTTTCGGCCGGGGCATTGCCGCTTACGCGGCCGTGTTCCTTCGGCTTATGCCACTGCCTCCGAATCCTTCTCGGCGATCTGCTTCACGACGCGAGCAAAGTTCGCGATCGGCGACTGCATGGAGCCGAAAAGTCTGGCGAGGAGCACTTCCTTGGACGGAATGTTCGCAACCGCCTTGATGCCTTCCGCGTCACAGAACTTACCGTCGACGATGCCGCCCTTGATTTCCAGCTTTGCGTGACCCTTCGCGAACTTCTGAAGTTCTCTGGCCGCTGCCGTGGCGTCCGTCTTGGAAACGGCGAGTGCGCTGGGACCTGAAAGCAGCTGTCCGAGTTCTTCGTTCGCCGTACCCTTGATGGCAAGCTCGATGAACGTGTTCTTGTACACCTTGTACTGAATGCCCGCTTCACGAAGCGTCTTACGAAGCTCGGTGTCTTCCGCGACCGTCAGTCCTCTGTGGTCCACGAGGACCGCCGTCAGGCTGCCGTTCAAAACTTCCGAGATCTCATCCACTACCGGTTTCTTCAGTTCGATCTTAGCCAATGTCTTACCCTCCTTCTTTCGAATTTTTTAAGGAGAAATTCTTTTCCTACGGAACCCGTAAGAAAAACCCCGCAAAGACCGCGGGGTTGCAAAAAATCCTTGTGAGATTTCTTTTCCAACCTCGGCAGGCGTTTTCTCCTTACGTCTTTCGACACCTGCTGTCTTCGGTCCGGCTTTCAGAAGCCAAGCGGTAATATATCATATTCCGCCGCCCCTGTCAACTGTTTTTTTACTTGATCCACCGAAAAAAGCGGGGCTGTCCGTTAGAACAGCCCCGGGGCGGATCACTCCGTATCTTCGTTCGTTTCCGCGTCGCTTAAAGATTCAGCATCCGCCTCATCCTCGTCGCCCGTTTCTTCCGAACGTTCCTTTTCTCTGCGCTTCTCTTCCGCTTCGCGGAGCGTCCGTAAGTACTCGTTCCGGCGCTTCTCGGCCATTTCCGCTTCGAATTTCTCGTCCGTGGAAATCGCGAGTTCGCGGTACTTCTTCATACCGGTACCGGCCGGGATCAGGTTACCGATCAGGACGTTCTCCTTCAGTCCGACGAGGTGATCGACCTTGCCGTTGATCGCGGCTTCGGTCAGCACCTTCGTAGTCTCCTGGAAGGAGGCGGCGGACAGGAAGGATTCGGTTGCCAGAGACGCCTTCGTGATGCCGAGCATGATCTGCGTCTTCGTCGCGGGGACCTTGCCCTCCGCTTCGAGTTTCTCGTTCATTTCATCGAAGTTCAGGACTTCCATGATCGTGCCCGGAAGAATGCCGGAATCACCCGGATCTTCGACGCGGACTTTCTTCAGCATCTGACGGACAATGATCTCAATGTGCTTGTCATTGATCTCAACGCCTTCATGACGGTACGGGATCTGCACTTCCTTCAGCATGAAATCCTGCACCGCGCGGAGTCCCTTGATCCGAAGGATGTCGTGCGGGTTCGCATTACCGTCGGTCAGTTTGTCACCGGCCTGAACGAAATCGCCGTCCTTCAGTTCCTCGCCGTTGACCGTGGCCAGCTTCGAGTGGATCGGGATCAGATACGTCTTCGCTTCTCCGGTCTCGCGGTTCGTCACGATGACTTCGCGCTTCTTCTTCGTCTCGCGGAGCGTCACTTCACCGTCGATCTCCGTGATCGTCGCCACACCTTTCGGGTTCCGGGCTTCGAACAATTCCTCGACACGGGGAAGACCGTTCGTGATGTTGCTCTCAGCGATACCGCCGGTATGGAACGTTCTCATCGTCAGCTGCGTGCCGGGTTCACCGATGGACTGTGCGGCAATGATGCCGACCGCCTCACCGACCTGCACGGGCTCGCCCGTCGCCATGTTCGCGCCGTAGCACTTAGCGCAGACGCCGATGTGCGAGCGGCAGCTTAACAGGTTCCGGATCTTCACGGACGTACGTCCTTGCTCTGCGAGCGCCTTTTCGACGGCATCGGCCAGTCTCGGCGTCATCATCTGATTCGCGCTGATGATGAGTTCGCCCGTCTTCGGATCCGTGATGTCTTCCGCAATGAAGCGTCCGACCAGACGGTCTTTCAGTTTCTCGACGACCGCGGTCTTGTCCATGAACGCGGACACTTCCATGTACGGGATGTCCTGTCCCTTGGAGCAGTCGTCTTCCCGGACGATGATGTCCTGGGAAACGTCCACGAGACGTCTCGTCAGATAACCGGAGTCAGCCGTACGGAGAGCCGTATCGGACATACTCTTTCTGGAGCCGTGAGCGGACATGAAGTATTCCAGAACGTTCAGGCCTTCACGGAAGTTCGAAGTGATCGGCAATTCGATCGTATGACCGGTCGTATCCTGCATGAGTCCACGCCAGCCGATGAGCTGCTTGATCTGCTTCTCGTTACCACGGGCGCCGGAGACGGCCATCATGTGGATGTTGTTGTATTCGCCGAGTGCGGGATAGACGATGCTTTCCATCTTCGTATCCAGCGCTTTCCATGCGTCAATGACTTCCTTGTAGCGCTCTTCCTCGGTGCTGTTGCCTCGCCAGTACTTCCGCTTGCTCTCGTCGACCTTCGCCTGCGTTTCCTTGATGAGTTCCGCTTTTTCCGGCGGAATGATCATGTCGGAGATCGAAACCGTCATGGCTGCCTGCGTGGAATACTTGTAGCCGATCGCCTTGATGTCGTCGAGCACTTCCGCCGTCTTCGTGGCGCCGTGCACGTCAATGACCTTCTGCAGGATCTTCTTCAGCTGCTTCTTATCGACGAGGAAATCGATTTCCGGAACCAGGGCGTTCGCCTTCTTCTTCCGGTCGACGTATCCCAGGTCCTGCGGAATGATCTCATTGAAGAGCAATCTTCCGAGGGTGGATTCGATCGTCCCCGTGATTTCCTTGCCCTTGTATTCCTTGGTCACGCGGACCTTGATGCGCGCGTGCTTGTCAAGGTACCCGTTCGCTTCGGCGAGCACGGCTTCGTCCATGCTCGAGTAGGCATTGCCCTCACCCTTCGTGCCGGGGCGCTCCTGCGTCAGATAATAGATGCCGAGCACCATGTCCTGAGACGGAACCGCGACCGGACCGCCGTCAGACGGCTTCAGGAGGTTGTTCGGGGAAAGCATCAGGAACCGGCATTCCGCCTGTGCTTCCTCGGAAAGCGGAAGGTGTACGGCCATCTGGTCACCGTCGAAGTCCGCGTTGAATGCGGTACAGACGAGCGGATGCAGCTTAATGGCCTTGCCTTCGACCAGGATCGGCTCGAACGCCTGGATGCCGAGACGGTGCAACGTAGGTGCACGGTTCAGCATGACCGGATGCTCGTGGATCACCTCTTCGAGGACGTCCCAGACGGCATCGTCCATGCGCTCGACCATCTTCTTCGCGGCCTTGATGTTATCCGCCTTCTTCGGTTCTTCCGTCAGTTTCTTCATGACGAAAGGCTTGAAGAGTTCAATGGCCATTTCCTTCGGCAGGCCGCACTGATAGATCTTCAGTTCGGGACCGACGACGATAACGGAACGGCCGGAATAGTCGACACG
>JAEEIV010000014.1 GCA_016281555.1 Lachnospiraceae bacterium
CGGTGCAATACCCGAACCGGATGTTTGCGGTTTCGATGTCGGAAACGTCGACGCGACGCGATTCCGGAGCCTCCTGTCCGATCACCGGAACTTCCATCAGGACTTCGCTGCCGGAAAACGCGGCATACACCCCGTGCAGGAATTCCATCAGGCCTTTTCCGCCGGAATCCACGACGCCGGCCTGTTTCAGCACCGGAAGCATCTCCGGCGTCTTTTCAAGCACCTCGTCCCCGTAACTGATGATCTGTTTCATAAAAAGATCCATGTCGGTTTCCGAGGAAAGCGACTTCGCCTTTTCGGAAATGCCTCTCGCCACGGTTAAGATCGTGCCCTCTTTCGGAGCCATGACGGCTTTGTAGGCCGATTCGACTGCTTTTTCCGTCGCACGGACGAGATCTCCCACGGAGAGACTGCTCTTTTCACGGACGCTCCGCATGAAACCGCGGAGCAGCTGCGACATGATAACGCCGGAATTTCCTCTCGCACCGCGGAGCGCACCGCCGGAGATCGCCCGGCAGACCGGCTCCATTTCTTCAGACCCGACCGCCAGGACTTCACGGCAGGCGGATACCAGCGTCATCGTCATGTTCGTGCCGGTATCGCCGTCGGGGACGGGGAAAACGTTCAGCTCATTGATGTAGTCTTTCATCGCGTTCAACGCATGGGACCCGGCGATGAAACAGCGTTTCAGCAATGCTGCATTCATGGTATTCAAATCGCCATCCTCCTCAGTCCACTACGCGGACGCCTTCCACAAAGACATTCACCCGTTTCACTTTGAGACCGATGAAATTCTCCACGCGATAAATCACGTTTTCCATGAGATTATCCGCAACGGTCTTGATATTGACGCCGTAAGCCACGATGATGTGGAAGTCAATGACCGCCTCACCGTCTTTCACCGTCACGTCAACGCCGTGCGTCACCTTGTCGTTTTTCAGCAGCCTGACGAAGCCGTCCTTCATGCTCATCGCGCCGAGACCGACGATCCCGAAGCAAGCCATGGCTTCCTGTGCGGCATATTGCTTTACGATGTCCGGATTCACGCGAACCGAATTCGCGGTTTTCTTTTTTTCCTCTCCCATCGCATCCTCCTTTCGGAACCGATTAATTGTACCACGATTTCCCCGATTTTGCAAGTGCTTCCCGCCCCGGAGAAAGAAACGCGAAACAGTAAAAAAGCCGGCTGAGTCGCAAAACGACCGGCCGGCAGCTCCGTCAATGACTCAAAGACATACAAAACCAATGGAACGGATGTTCCATTGGTTTTCATGTAACTACAAACTATAAGAAATGATCGGGATCAGCAGACGACCGGCGGGAATCCGTCGTAAGCGCCGGCGTCACCGACACACTCGACCGGGCTGGACGTAACGATGTCCCGCGCATCGATTTCGATCAACTCTAATTCAGGCTTTTCGTAAGTCATTTTCGGGTCCCCCTTCAAACCACAATAAGACTGAATACAATCAGTACACAAGGGTACTTTACCATACTACATTTGGTATGTCAAGCGTTTTTTCGAGATTATTTAGAAAATATTAACGAAATTTTACGCTCTTTCGACCAGCCCGGAACGAAGGCAGGACGTGCAGACATAAACCTTCTTCGTGCCGCCGTTATCCGTAAGAACACGCACCGACTTCACGTTCGACTTCCACATTCTGTTCGACCTTCTATGAGAATGGCTGACCTTGATCCCAAAATGAGCACCTTTTTCACAGATCGCACACTTTGCCATGGGACACCTCCTTATGATTTCAACTTCGATCTCTCTTCTGATCCTCGCGGATCCATACGCAACAAACCGTCTTAAAAAGGCGGCAACAGGATTACTATAACAGAAACCCCCGAAAAATGCAAGCGTTTTTTTCTACCTTTTTATTTTCCTTCAGCGCCGTCTTTTTTCTTCTTTTTCGACGCGAGAATGACTGCAACAACGGCGGCAATGACGACCGCTGCTCCGGCGCCGGCTGCGATCGGCCACGGGAACCCGTTCTGTCCTTCAGGCGTTCCTTCCTGCCCGCCTTCTTCTCCGGACTCGGTCTCCGGTTCGACCGGCTTTTCGGTCGTTTGTCCGTCGATGAACGCGATCTCATTGACGGTTTCATCGAAACCGGACTCACGGAACTCTCCGGCATTCACGCCGTTGATCGTGAACCGTCCGCGGACGAGCTGGTCATAGTCCGCGGTGATGATTTGAACGGATTCGCCCGTCTCGGTCGTGACTTTGACGGTCTCTTCCGTCGGATAAATGAATCCTGTGGTGAGATGCTCCGCTTTCACGCCCTGAAGATCGACGGTGAGGTCTCCGAACACCGCTCCCGCCGCCAGAACGAGCTCTTCTTCAAACGATGCGTCGTAGAACGCCGCTTTCACGCTTCCGTTCACGCCTTTGTCCGTCTTCTCCGCCCAGTACGGCGTAAGGACGGTTTTCTGATCGTGGAACACCGGAGCAAACGCCCGGATCTCGCAGACGGTCTCCGAAGAGACGCGGTCCGAAGCTGTTCCTTCCTTCTCTTCTCCGAAGGTGACCTCTTCTCCTCCGAGATACAGGTCTCCGCCGTAAAACACGACGCTGCGGTCAGGACGTCCTTCCTCCCCGAAAAGGACCTTCATTGAATTCATCGATGCTTCTTCAGCGCCGAACCGGATCGCAGAAGTCTCGATCGCGCTCGTATCCGCAATGACGGACTGCATGGAGATCTCATAGTTTCCTGCCAGGATGCCGCCGACCGGAGCGAAATACAGATGGGTGTCGGAACTCGTCAGCGTCTTGTTCGGAACGTAAACGAACGACACGTTTTCATAGGAAGCGCTGTACGTCCCTTCCGTGATCCCGGCGTAATATCCTCCGGCATAGATCGAACTCGGAGAGTTCAGGCCGCAGACCATGGAGAACAGCGTGTTCTTCATGGAGAACCTGAAATTCCCGTTCAGTGCGGAAAACTCGTCTCCGAGCATGTCGGAGTATTCCAGTTCATCCTCCGGACGTCCCTGCACCGTCGAATCGGTGATGCTGTAGTCCACGTTGCCGTTCAAAACGGTCTGCTGACCGAGACCGTGGATCTCTCTCGAGATGAACGCATTGTTCACGCGGATCGAAACGTCCGTATTATAGGTGACCTGAGACCTGTGGTAATCGGTGACGGCGAGATTCGTGACCTCGCCTCCCTTCTCGACGATGATCTCCACGGAATGGGCGGGGAGTTTGCCCGTCAATGCGTACAGATTCCCGACCTTGGCGCCTTCGGTGACGATGACGCGGTTTTTCAGCATCCGTCCTTCCGGAATGGAACCGCCGTTGTCCGCGCTTCTCCAGAGGCTTCCCGTATTGAGGCCGGAAATGAGCGCCACGCCCGTGGTGTGGTCGTAGACACCGTTTTTCAGAATGATCTCGGTCTCAACGATCTTCCCCTCTTCCACTTCGTAATCCTTCGTCCAGCAGTTGTTCGAGGGAGAAAGCGTGAATCCGACGCCGCTGCGCGCTTCAAACGTCGTATTGTCGAACACGACGGTCACCGCGGTCACGAAGAAATTGTGCATGGCCAGACCGCCGCTCGTCGCAGCGGAAGCGATCTTGATGTTTCTGAACGTTGCCGGAGACTCGATGCACATCCGGGAAGAACCTTCGTCGTGCGGCAGATAATCTCCGCGGATCGTCGCGCGGTTCTGGCCGTTGTACTGATACGTCTCAATGAGCACCGGCACTTTATTCCCTGCGGCGTCTCTCGGCGCATTGGTTCCGGCGAAAATGCCGAAAACGGTCTGGGAACTCTTGGAAAACTGGATCTCGCCCGTGACCTCGATCACGATCCGCATTCCGACCGGCAATCCCTTCAGTTCTTTTCCGTAGATGGCGCGGATCCGGTTCACAAACCCGGTCCCCGTTAAGAGCGGCTGATCCGGAGACATGCCGTACGCCTTGTCATTGCCGGTTTCGGAAATGTAGAACACGACGTCGTTGTAGGCGGGTTCCGGCTCTTCCTCCCCGACCAAAGGATAAACTCCCCGGCCGCTCAGCGGAAGCACGATCCGCTCCGCCAGAGCGCTCCGCCCCTCGGAGGAGCCCTTCTGATAATATGTATAGTTCGCGTAAATGTTCGGATAAGCGAACGAGTCTTCCATCTCCTGAACGAATCCGAAGACTTCTGCCGAGGAAACCGGCTCGCTTGCTTCGGAAAGCACGGTCCAGATGACTGGAACGTCATTGCCGACGGCGGCACGGAGATGGTTCACGATCTTTTTCGCATCGTTCACGCCCATCGTCTTCCCGCCCGGAAGCGCCGCATCCTTCTGATCCGAAAGAATGATGATGAGGTCCGGCGTCTCGGAATCCGTCGTATAAGTCTCGTCCAGGAGATCCGTAAGCGCTTCCGTTTCCAGCGTTTCCGCATTGAGGAGCGCCTTGATCTCCGCGTCCGCAAAATCCTCACGTTCGAAGATCTTCAGAGATCCGACGTCACCGGCGGGCGCCGAAGCCGTCAATCCTTCCATTCCCTCCTCCGCGAACGTCCGTGCGGAAGGGATCAAGGTCCCCGCAAGGAGAAGCAATGACATTCCCACGGCCAATACTGCTTGCCATAAGTTTCTCTTCATTCTGGTCACCTCATTCTGCATTTCATTTCCTTCATCCCAAAACTGCCCGAAAATCCGGAAAAGAATAAAAAAAGAGCTCCCGGTCAGACTCGAACTGACGACCTGCGCATTACGAATGCGCTGCTCTACCGACTGAGCCACGGAAGCTTGGCAATATTTTGCCTACCCGTTCATTATACACAAACGTTTGCTTTTGTCAAGCACATTCTTATTTGTGTTTTTTCTTGTTTTTTCAGGGCGCCCGCGTTATACTTGCCGGTATGGAACCGATGAATCTTCCGACCAACTGCACCTATATGCTCCGCTGTGCCGACGGCAGTCTGTACGTCGGCTGGACCAATGATCTTTGCAACCGGATCGCCGCGCACAATGCGGGGACCGGAGCCAAGTATACGAGATCGCGCCGGCCGGTGCGTCTCGTGTATTTCGAACGTTTCGAAACCCCGAGGGAAGCGCGCGTCAGAGAAGCCGCACTCAAAAAGCTGAGTCACGGTGAGAAGGAAGCCTTACTTCGCGGCTTCGATCCGGGCGATGGCTTTCCTGAGGGCCAGTTCTTCCCTGAAGTTTGAACCGTCTTCCCGGATGGCACGTTCCGCACGGATCCTGGCTTCCTCGGCACGGTTCTTGTCGATCTCCTCCGGCCATTCCGCGATCTGCGCAAGGATCCGGATCTCGTCCGGCATGATCTCCGCAAACCCCGTATGAAGCGCAGCCTTCCTCATTCCGCCTTCTTCATGGATCTTCAATACGCCCGGAGAAAGCAGATACGTCATGGCCTCATGGCCGGGCAGCACGCCCACGTCCCCTTCTTCGGTCCTGAACTCCACGAACGAAGCCTGTCCCTCGTAAAACAAGCGCTCCGGCGTAATGATCTTCAGTGTAAAGAACTCGCTCATGCCTTTGCTCTCTCCACCACGTCCTCGATCGTGCCCGCATTCAGGAAGCAGCTTTCCGGAATGTCGTCGTGCTTGCCGTCCAGGATCTCGCGGAATCCGCGGATCGTCTCCTGAATGGGCACGTATTTGCCCGAAATGCCCGTAAACTGCTCTGCCACGTGGAACGGCTGGGAAAGGAACCGCTGTACCCTTCTCGCCCGCGCAACCAGCTGTTTTTCGCTTTCTGAAAGCTCATCCATGCCGAGGATGGCAATGATGTCCTGCAGTTCCTTGTACCGCTGCAGGATCTCCTGAACGCGTCTCGCAGTCCTGTAATGCTCTTCGCCGACCACTCTGGGATCCAGGATCCTCGAGGTCGAAACGAGCGGATCTACGGCGGGATAAATGCCGAGCTCCACGATCGAACGGGACAGGACCGTCGTCGCGTCAAGGTGCGCGAACGTATTCGCCGGTGCCGGGTCCGTCAGGTCGTCCGCCGGTACGTAGACCGCCTGAACGCTCGTGACCGAACCGTTCTTCGTCGAAGTAATCCGTTCCTGAAGCGCACCCATCTCCGTCTGCAGCGTCGGCTGATAACCGACGGCGGAGGGCACGCGTCCCAACAGGACCGATACTTCGGAGCCCGCCTGCGTGAACCTGAAAATGTTGTCAATGAACAGCAGAACGTCTTTTCCTTCCTCGTCCCGGAAGTGTTCCGCCATCGTAAGTCCGGTCAGCGCCACCCGCATTCTCGCTCCCGGCGGCGCGTTCATCTGTCCGAAGACCATCGTCGTCTTGTTGATGACGCCGGAGGCCGTCATTTCGTGATAAAGGTCATTGCCTTCACGGGTCCGCTCTCCGACGCCGGTGAAGACCGAATAGCCGCCGTGTTCGGAGGCGATGTTCCGGATGAGTTCCTGAATGAGGACCGTCTTGCCGACGCCCGCGCCGCCGAACAGGCCCGTCTTTCCGCCCTTCAGATACGGGCAGAGCAGGTCCACGACCTTGATGCCGGTTTCCAGCATCTCCATGGAAGTCGCCTGTTCCTTGAATTCCGGGGCTTTCCTGTGGATCGGCATCCGCTTCTCCACGACCGGGGCCTCTTTATTGTCAATGGTTTCGCCGAGCACGTTGAATATCCGGCCGAGGGTATTGTCGCCGACCGGCACCATGATCGGATGGCCGAGCGCCGTCGCCTTGTCGCCGCGCTTCAATCCGTCCGTCGGACCCATGGCGATGCAGCGGACCACTCCGTCGCCCAAGTCTGCGGCGACTTCCGCCGTCACTTTGGTTTTCGCGCCCTCGATGACCACCTCGTCGTGGATCTCCGGAAGATCTGTCTTGTCAAACCGGATGTCGAGCACGGCGCTGATGATCTCAATGACTCTTCCTGTCTTTTCCATATCGTCTCCTTATCTGACGTCCGCCCTATTTCAGCGCATTGGATCCTGCAATGATCTCCGTCAGTTCCTGCGTGATGGCGCCCTGCCTCGCGCGGTTGTATTCCACGGACAGTTTGCCGATCATCTCTTCCGCATTGTCCGTCGCAGCGTCCATGGCCGCCATTCTCGCTCCGTTCTCGCTTGCGACGCCTTCCAGGAACGCGTCGTAAATGAGACTGGTAACGTACTGCGGAATGATGCTGTCCAGCACGGCTTCGTCGTCCGGCTCGAAGTTCATCGGCAGCCGGTCGTCGGTCTCCTCCTCCGTTTCTTCCGAGGCAGGCAATAACCTGATCAGTTTCGGAACGTGCGTGACCGTGTTCCTGAACTCCGTGTATGCCAAGAGGATCTCTGAGATCTTCCCGCTTTCATAGTCCTGCAGCAGTTTTTCGGACAACTCGATCGCGTCCTTGTATAACGGGGCATTGATGACGTCCGAACGGTCCAGCGCGATCTCATAGCCGCGCGCCTTCAGATAATCGTGTCCTTTCCTTCCCACGGTGTAGAGGAGCACCTGTTCTTTTTCCCTGCCGCTTCCCGCCACGAGCCGGATCACGTTTGAATTGTAGCCGCCGGCCAGTCCGCGATTCGAGGTGATGACCACGATCCCGGTCTTTCCGCCGTTCGATTCCTTTAGGTAGCGATGATTCATGCCGCGGCACTTTATCAGGATGTGCTTCGCGGTTTCGAGCATGAGACGGGAATACGGCTTCCCGGACTCGGCTTTGTCCCGGGCCCGCTGCAGTTTCACCGTTGCGACCAGTTTCATGGCTTTGGTGATCTGTTCGGTGGATTCGATGCTCTCTCTCCGCCGTTTGATTTCTCTCATCGAAGCCATCGGTTATCCCTCTTCCTGCTCCTTCTTATACACTTCCAGATATTCCTCAATAACGGCCTTCAGCGCGTTTTCCACCTCGTCGCCCCAGGGCTCGTTCTCGATCCTGTCCGGGAGGTCCGGATGGCGCCGCTTCACGTAATCAAAGAATTTCGCTTCGAAATCCAGGACTTTCGCGGTCGGGATCTCCAGAAGATACTTCTTCGTCGCCGCATAGAGGATCATGACCTGGAACTCCACCGGCATCGGAGCGTACTGCCCCTGTTTCAGCATTTCGCGGATCCGCTCGCCCTGATCGAGCTGCTTTCTCGTCGCATCGTCCAGTTCGGAGCCGAACTGCGCGAACGCGGCCAGTTCCCGGTACTGCGCCAGTTCCACACGGATCGGGCCGGCGATCTTCTTCATCGCCTTGATCTGTGCAGCGCCGCCGACTCGCGACACCGAAAGACCTGCGTTGATGGCCGGGCGGAAGCCCGAATTGAACGCTTCGGTCTCGAGGTAGATCTGACCGTCGGTGATGGAAATGACGTTCGTCGGAATGTAGGCCGAAACGTCGCCCGCCTGCGTTTCAATGATGGGGAGCGCCGTCAGCGTGCCGCCGCCGTATTCCTCGGACATGCACGCCGCCCTTTCGAGAAGACGCGAATGCAGATAGAAGACGTCGCCCGGATACGCTTCCCGTCCCGGCGGACGCTTCAAAAGCAGGGACAGCGTCCGGTAGGCCGCCGCGTGCTTCGACAGGTCGTCGTAAATCACGAGCACGTCCTTTCCGTTCTCCATCCACTCTTCGCCCATCGCGCAGCCCGCGTAAGGTGCAATGTACTGCAGAGGAGCGAGGTCCGACGCCGTGGAAGCCACGACCGTCGTGTAACTCATGGCGCCGTATTCTTCCAACGTCGCCACGATCGTCGCCACGGTCGAGGATTTCTGTCCGATCGCGACGTAGATGCAGTTCACGCCCTGCCCCTTCTGGTTGATGATCGTATCGATGGCAATGGCCGTCTTTCCCGTCTGGCGGTCGCCGATGATGAGTTCCCGCTGTCCTCTTCCGATCGGGATCATGGCGTCAATGGCCTTGATGCCCGTCTGCAGCGGCGTGTCCACGGGACGTCTCGTGATGACGCCGCTCGCGACCCGCTCCACGGGACGCGTCTTGTGCGTCATGACGGGGCCTTTTCCGTCGATCGGCTGACCGAGCGGATTCACGACGCGTCCGATGAGGGCGTCGCCGACCGGGACCTCGGTCACGCGGCCCGTCGCCTTGACGAGGTCGCCTTCCTTGATCTTCGCCGAATCGCCGAGCAATACCGCGCCGACGTTGTCTTCTTCAAGGTTCATGACCATTCCGTAGACTTCGCCGGGGAACTCTAAGAGTTCGCCGTTCATTGCATCCTTCAGGCCGTAGATCCGCGCCACGCCGTCAGCGACCGAGATCACAGTCCCGACGCTCGAAACGTCGGTCTTCGCCGAAAAGGAACGTATCTTTTCCTGAATGACCGAGGAAATTTCTTCTGGCCGTAAATTCATTCGGAATTCCTCCAATTACGAGTGAAAGCGCACAGGTCACTCCACTCTGGTTTTCAATAATTCTCTCGTCAGTTTGTTCAGACGGTTCTGCACGCTGCCGTCCACGACGCGGTCGCCGATGCGGATCACGATGCCGCCGATCAGGCTTTCGTCCGTTTCATAAGTGAAATGCAACGTCTGAAATCCTGCGGTCTCCCGCACTTTCCGTTCGATCTGAACGCGTTCGTCTTCCGTCACGGGAAATGCGGTCCGGACGAAAGCGCGCCCGATCCCCATCGATTCTTCGGCAAGACGGACGAACCGGTTCAGGATCCCGGGAAGCGCGTCTTCCCGGCGCTTCTCGACCAGTACGGAAAGGAACCCTGCCGTCTCAGTTTCCAGAACGTCGGCGAAGACCGTACGGAGCGCTTCCTCCCGCTCTTCCTTCGACCGGCCCGGATCCGTCAGACGTTCCAGAAACTCCGGTGACTCCCGAAGCGCCTTCAGCAGCATTTCCGCGTCTCTTAAGATCTCTTCCGTCTTTCCGCTTTCTTTCGCGACGGAAAGCAGAGCATCGGCATAGACGTTTTCTACTGATCTTGCCATGTGCTCTCCTTCAGTTCGGAAAGAGCTTCCGTAACGAGTTCATCCTGCACGGAAGTGTCCATTTTCTGATGAACGACCTTTCCTGCGATCATGGACGCAAGCGTCACCATTTCCTGCTTCATGTCGTCTCTCGCGTGGATCTTTTCCTGTTCGGCGTCCGCCACCGCTTTCCGGCGGATCTCCGCCGCATCGGCCTTCGCCTCGTTCAGGATCTCGTTCCGGTTCTTTTCCGCCTTCTTTTCGGCTTCGTCGAGAATGGCGGCGGACTCTTTCTTCACCGACGCCATTTTGACGTCGTATTCCGCCTTCATCTCGTTCGCCTTCCGAAGAGATTCCTCCGCCTCCGAAAGTTCGTCGCTGATCTTCTTTTTTCGCTTTTCCAGATACTTCCGGACCGGGTTGAACAGAAGGTAACTCAATCCGAAAAATAAGATGAAAATAGCCAATGCCGTCCACAGCACGTCATGAACGAGCTGCAGGTCCAGCGCGAAAATCCGTTCCATAAATCATCAGCCTCCGAAAGGTTTCACGAACATCAGAAGGATGGCCACCAGAAGACCGTAAAGACCCGTCGTTTCCGCGACGGCCTGTCCGAGGAGCATCGTGGACGTGATGTCGCCCTTCGCACCCGGATTCCGCCCGACCGCATTCGCGGCGAGACCTGCGGCAATGCCCTGGCCGACGCCCGGTCCGATACCGGCGATCATGGCCAGTCCCGCTCCGATCGCCGAGCAGGCAAAGATCAGATCCTGTCCTGAAATACCCATGTTATTTCCTCCTAAACGATTGAATTCTCTTTATCAACTGATCTTATCGTTGAGATAAGTCATCGTCAGCATCGAAAAGACGTACGTCTGTATGCAGCCCGAAAAGACGTCCATGTACGCGTGCAGGAACCAGCTGGCCGGAAGCTTCGCGAACCAGGGCATCATTCCGTACCAGAGACTTAAGATCAGCGTGCCGGAAAGCACGTTGCCGAAAAGACGGAGCGAAAGGCTGATAGGTACCGATACCTCGCCGATGACGTTCGACGGCAGAAGGAACGGATACGGCTCCGCAAGCGACTTGAAATACCGCAGTTTCTGGAAACGGAATGCGTTGATCTGGATCAGGAAGAACGACAGCAGGCCGAGCGGCAGAGTCGTTCCGAAGTCCGCGGTCGGGGAACGGAGCCCGAAAATGCCCGCCAGATTCCCGACCAGGATGAACGCAAATATGGTCCCGATGTAATTCCGGAACCGGTACGCGTTCGCTCCGAGCGATCCCGCAACCATGCCGTCCAGCTTTTCCACGATGAGCTCCAGAATGTTCTGGAACGTTCCCGGCACTTCGTCCGGGTGTTTCGTGATCTTCCGGCGTGCAATGGCTGCAAAGACCAGGAGCAAAACAACGATGATGAACATGGAAATGTGCGTCGTCGTGATCCAGAATTCATGACCGAACAGGGTGTATGAAAACACACCCTTCACCATGCTGACGATCCCGCCCGACGTTTCCGTTTGCGCCGCTTCTGCGGCAAGTACGTTCATGATCTCTTTTGCCTCGTTTCCGCACCGGGTCATCGACTCCGGCGCGTCCTCTCCATAACTAATTTATGATAACATATAACGGTTATTTTCTCAAGTACGGAATTACGATTTCGTACCGGTTTTTTCCTCGTCTTTTGCGCGTTTTGAAAGCCAGCAGCAAAGGACCTTCTCCGCCTTCTTCAGCGCCTTTCCCCTGTGGCTCAGGGCGTTTTTCTCTTCCGCTTCCATTTCGGCCGCGGTTTTCCCGGCCTCCGGCACGAAAAAGATCGGATCGTAACCGAACCCGTTCTCTCCGGCCGGGGCTTCCGCGATCCGCCCGTACATACGGCCTTCCGTCACGGTCTCCTCTCCGTCCGGAAACACCACCGCGACCGCGCAGGTGTACCATGCCTTCCGCTTCCGTCCCTTCACTCCTTCGAGCTTGGAAAGGATGTGACGGTTCTTTTCCGGATACGGCGTGTCCGTCCCGAGAAACCGTGAGGAATACACACCGGGACCGCCGTCAAACGCAGCGATCGAAAGGCCGGAATCGTCCGCCATCACGATCGCGTCTTCGACCGGAGCGATCGAACGGGCCTTGATGAGCGCGTTTTCCCGGAATGTCGTTCCGTTCTCCTCGATCTCGGCTTCGATCCCTGCTTCTTTCATCGAGAGGATCGTAAGACCCAGATCCCCCATGATCTCGCGGATCTCCCGCATCTTGTTTTCATTGCCCGTGGCAAATATCAGTTTCAAAAGCGCCCTCCGAAACGGCGAAAACCGCCGTTATTCCCCGTTTTCCTTTCCATCCGGTGAAGATTCCCTTCGCGGCGGTTTCGGCCCGGAAAACGTGTAAAAATACGTCTTCAGCATGCCGTTGTAGATCTTGCGGTTTTTGTCCGCCTTTCTTCCGATGTCCGCCTCGGCATCCTCGTAAGAAGTGATGAGGTACATGGACCAGCTGTCGAGCGCCCGGAACCGTTCTCCGATCGTCTGATACAGCGCTTTCAGTTCCTCTTTTTCCGACAGCCGTTCTCCGTACGGCGGATTCGTGATGAGGAAACCGTACTTCTTCCGGTGGCTTAAGTCCTTCACGTCCCGCGTCTCCAGATGGATCAGCCGGTCGACGCCGGCCCGCTTCGCGTTTTCTCTCGCAGACCGGATGCAGGAGGGATCGATGTCATAGCCCTGAATGTCGGTCACCACGTCCCTTTTCTGCAGATCCAGTGCCTCCGTCGACGCTTCGTACCAGAGTTTTTTCGGAACGAGGTTCGTCCAATGTTCCGCCGTGAATTCCCGTTCCAGTCCCGGAGCGATGTTCGCCGCCATCATGGCCGCTTCAATCGGGATCGTGCCGGAACCCGCAAACGGATCGACGAGGATCCGGTCCGCCTTCCACGGAGTCAGCATGATGAGCGCCGCAGCAAGGGTTTCCGAGATCGGCGCCTTCACGGTATCGGTCCGGTATCCCCGTTTATGAAGCGAAATGCCGGAGGTGTCGAGCCCGAGCGTCACCAGATCCTTTAAGATCGAGATCCGGATCGGGTACTCCGCTCCGGTTTCCGGGATCACGTCCGTCCGGTACGCTTCCTTCATCCGTTCCACGATCGCCTTTTTCACGATCGACTGAATGTCCGAAGGAGAAAACAACTTGCTCTTCACGGAGTTCGCCTTCGTGACCCAGACCTTGCCGTCTTTTGGCACGTACCGTTCCCACGGCAATGCCCTCACCTTCTCGAAGAGTTCCTCGAAGCTCCGCGCCTCGAACTCTCCGGCTTTTAAAAGCACCCGCTCCGTCGTCCGGAGGAACACGTTCGCCCGCGGGATCGCATCGAGAGCGCCGGCAAAGTGCACTTTCCCGTCTTCCACCCGCGTGATCTCATACCCGAGATCCGTGATCTCTCTTTTCAAGACCGATTCCAACCCGAAATGGCAGGGGGAAACGAGCTCGATCCTGTCTGTCATTGCCCGGTCTCCTTAGATTCTCCAAAACAGATGGAACGCCTTGGACCACTTCTCCGGAGTGGCCTCGGATCTTCTGACGATTTTTTCAACCTCGTCCAAAAGCACCTTCTCGGAACAGCGGGCAAGGTTTCCCGTAAGTTCCGCCTTTCCCTCTCTGCCCTCTTCCTCGAATTTGCCGTCGTACAGATTCGGGTCCAGCACCTCGAAACGGCCGTCCCTTACTACCGAGGTAAGGCAGACGTAATGCTCGCTGTGCGTAAACACACTGACGTAGCCTTCCGAAGAACGGTCGCCGACCAGGGCGATCGCCGTGCCGCCCGTCCTTAAGCACTCCTTGACGGCTTCGACGTCGTTCGTCGTTTCGTACTCAAGGCCGAATTTTTCGGCAAACGCCGGATAAAACAGTTTTGCGTCCGTGCCGTATCCGTGATTCGCCCCGACTTCATAGGACAGATTCAACGCGTCCTCCATCGTAAAGGAAACGTCGGTCGACGGATAGAGCCGGTCCAGCGCCATCATGGCCGATGCAAGGCCGCAGGCACTCGACTTGACCGTCGTGTTCTGCCCGTAAGGGTCTTCCGGCACGTCTGTCCGCGTCCTATATTTCACGTCGGGATAATCCCGCTGATTGACAAAAAGCATAAGGCACCTCCGGGCTCAGTCGTACACGTCCAGCGTCAGTCGGAAATCCGCTTCTTTTCCGTCGACCAATGCGTTTTTCAATCCTTCCGCTGCCGACCGGGCGATCATGACCTCGGCCGCTTCGTCGGTCTTGCATCCCTCTGCGGAAAGCACCAGATAATACGTTTTTCCGTTTTCCAGTTCCAGTTTCGGTTTCACGATGATCCGCTCGCCGCCGTTATAGTCCGAAACGCGGTAGGTTTTCTCGTAAAGCGGAGTTTCTCCGGAAGCATTGTCCGCGATCTTCAAAGTCATTTCGGCGCCTTCGTTCGTCTCGTCGGTGACCAACCGGAACACCAGCTTTTTCAGGGTGTCGCCGTTGGCCGTGAACGGCTGAGCGATCTCCTGCCCGTTCACCGTCGCCTCTGCTTCCCAGCGAGTCTCGGAATAAGCCGAATTCGCGGGACGAATGCTCGTCGCCAGCGCGATCATTGCCGGAACGATGAAGACGAGAAGGCCGATGACGTAACGCGCCCGGAGCCAGCCAAGCGAACGTTCCTCGGAAAGCGTGAGGTCGTCGACCATGAATTTAGGATGCCTGAATACAGCGAAAATGAGAATGAGCGCCGTAAGAAGCGACAGGACGATGTTCCCCGGAACGATGCCGAAGAGTTCGATCATGTTGAAGGAATTGCCCGGCTGTCCGTTCGGCAGCAGATTCTTGAATATCCCGTGGGTGAGTAATGCCTCGTCGTGGAAGAACTGGAAGAACTGCACGTTGAACGCCGCGAAAAGGACCATGAAGAACAGTTCTAGAATGAGCCAGATCTTCGTGTGTCTCGTCATGAAAGCGCCGAGCGTCCAGAACGGAATGACGGTCATCAGCCAGTGCGCGTGCCACTTCGTGAAGCAGAACATTGCCGCGAACGACAGCGCCGGAAGGAAGACGGCGTAACGCCTCTCCTCTTCATCCGACTTCGGTTTCAGGAAATAACTGTAGGCCATGACGAGCGCCAGGGCAATGATCACGAGATACACGCTGTAATGCACGTTCGTGAAGACGAAGCCGGTCTCGTAAGAGGCGTTGAATGCATAGGAAGTGACGGGCGTCGCCGAAGAGCCGATGCCGAAGCCGTACTCCCGGAACGAGGGGCTGTGCCAGTAAAACAGGATCTCGACTGCTGTGAGCGAAAGCGCGCCGAGGAACTGAAGCAGGATCTTCCAGAAATTCTTCTCGCGAAGGAGAAGAAGCGGCAGGAAGAACAAGATCGCCGTATACTTGAAAGTCATGCCGATCGTGAACCAGAACACGAACCAGAAGGGTTTCTTTTTCAGCCAGAAATACGTGCCCATCAGGATCGAGAACACGAGAAAACTCTCATACTGCCCCAGGATGAACTGGCCGAACAGCGCCATCGGAACGGTCACGTACGCATAGGTCGCGATCTTCGCCTTCCGGTCGCCGAGCCCGAGTTCCTTTCCGATCCTGAAAAACACGAAAGCGCCCATGAAATAGACGATCGCGGGCAGCAGTTTCGCCCACATGACCGGAACGAGTCCAAGCACGGCGCTCGGCGTCTTCACGATGCCGAAGATCTTCATCGGCAGATTCCAGATCGCGAAAATGAAGTAGGTCGTCGGAAGATACGACGCATGCAGCCCGGCAAGACCGTTCTCATCGATCCCCTCGGCCGCGAGATAATCGTAGAAGTCCCAGACATGGCCGTTTAAGTAGCCGTAGGAACAGCCCGCGGTATGGAGAAGGTCCCGCATCTGAAAGACAAGAAAACAAAATAGGACGAGCGCTCCGAGGATCGCCCAGTCATACCATTTCACCGCACTGTCCTTAAAAAATGCGGCGATCGGATTCACTTTCTTCACAGTCATGGTCTTCGCTTTTTTCATAGATTTTTCTCCATGCCGGCGGCTTTTGCCGGTTTATTCATTCTCTTCCGGGAGCGCGTCACGCTCCTCTTCCGCTTTTTGTTCCGCTCTCCGAAGGCCGACGAGGCCGAGCACCACGTAAAGCACGAACTTCAGCAAATTGACGCCGAAGATCCCCCACGCCATGCCCCAGATGCCGAAGTTCAGAATGAGCGGCACCGTGACGCTGAGGAATACGGCAATGTACGCCGCGGACGTGATCATCTGCACCTTTTCCCCGACGTAACGGAGCACGACCACCATCATCGTATTGCAGACGAAGAAGATCACCTGCCCCGCATTGGCGAGCAGGAACAACGGCTTCGCGATTTCATAATAATCCCTGTAGAACAGGTACACGAAGAGATGCGATCCTGCGACGGCGATCCCGGTCACGACCGCTCCGGCCGCAGCCATAAGAAGCACGATCTTTAAGAATCCTTTCCTCGTCAGACCGCCTTCCGCCTTGGCAATGTGTCCGGAAAGCACGCCGTTTAACGGCGTCGAAAGCAAGGACGTCAGTTTTCCCACGAGGCTCGCATAGTAAAAGAGCGACGTGAGTTCATTGCCGTTCGGCAATAAGAGCGGCAGAAGCAGCCGGTCCGCGCCCGCCACGAAGTCCGACAGGAAGAAGGACAAAGAGATGACGAACAGGATGCCGAGATGCTTTCCGAACGCCGGACTCCGGTCGAAGAACGGTTTCTTGAAAATGCGGCCGGTGATCCCGACGAAAGCAAGGCCCGCCACCTCGCCGATGAGCAGGATCAGCACCCACGAATGCGTGAGCGGATACAGGGCGAGCCCGATCAGATATCCGACGGCAATGATGACGTAATAGAGACAGAAATTCTTGTATTTCAGACTGAGCCGGTATTCCACGTCCGCGTAGAACCGGACCGCCGTCACGAGAATGAGCAGGATCAGCGCGAACACGTTCGCGTCGGCCGTGTCCCCCTGTTTGAAAATGACCATGCCGGCCGTGACCGCGGCCATGATGCCGAACGTGATGAGCAGGAAAACGTTATATTCGCCGTTATTCGTCTTCCGCTCCGAGGCGTAGATCTTCATCCGGCCGTAATTTGCGCCGGAACCGAAGGTGGAGGCGAGAAGGGACATGAGCGACGTATAGTACAGGATCCTGCCCTGTCCTTCCGCCCCGAGCGTTTTTCCGAGATAAGGATAGACGAGAAGGCTTAAGACCGCGTTCATGATCACGAGGCCAGCCGTCCCGAAAAGGAAATCGGAAATCACTTTTTTCTTCTTCGCTTCCATTCCGAAAAGATGTCTCCTGCCGTCACGGGGATTTGAAAACAAGGATCAAAATACCCCACTTTCCTAATATGCTAATATATCATAAGAAGCGGCATAGTTCAACCGGAAAAACCGCTGTCTGCCCGGTTGAGCATGGGCTTCATGCAGTAAAATCAAGCTTTTCTCGCTTTTTACTGCACGAAAAGTCCTGTTTTAGCCGGTTTCATGCAGTAAAAACGAGCCACTCTCGCTTTTTACTGCATAAAGCGTCGAAGTTCATCTTCGGAATGATTTGACATCTGTGTGCGCTTGTTTTATACTTTCTTTGTCCTAAGTCGCGGTCGCGATTGGGAAGCTATGCCATCAGAGGATCGCCATGGAACCGACTCTATCCGACGTCATGAACCGCATACATTCGATCAACCGGGAGTTCATCCGGGACTTTGACGAGATCGCTTCCCGTCACGGCATCCCGTATTTTCTCGCGGCCGGCTCTCTTCTCGGGGCGATCCGTCATCAGGATTTCATTCCCTGGGACAATGACGTGGACGTCAGCATCATGCGCAGTGATTTTGACAGACTCGCGCCTTTTTTGAAAGCCGAACTCGATCCTGAGAAATACGAGCTGGTGCTTCCCGAAGATTTCGGAAAGAAATACCGCGATATGGTGCCCTACGTTGCATACAAAAAAGCGAAGATCAAACTTGACCCCGCTTTTGATGAATTCTATGAAGAGAAAGCGTCCCGGATGACGCTCGATTTCTTTATCTTCGACCGCGTCCCCGAAGGCTTCCGCGGGAAACTGCTCGTCTGGCGCCTCGAATTCCTCTACGGACTTGCGAACGCGCATCGCTATAAAATCGATTATTCCGGGTACCCGGGGCTCCTGAAACCCGTTGCTTTCGTTCTGAAAGCATTCGGAAAGCTGATTCCTGCGAAAACGCTCCGGAAGCGGATCGCGAAAGTCGCCTCGAAATACGACGGCAATGACTCCGTGAAAACCATCAGCGTCACGAACGATCTCATGTCTTCCTTTGAGTACCGCTTCCCGGTCGAATGGTACGAAAGCGGCAGGAAGGCGCCGTTCGCCGGAAATGAATACCCGGTTCCGAAGGAGGCCGAAAAGGCACTGACGCTTCATTTCGGAGACTACATGACCTTGCCGCCGAAAGAAAAGCAGGTGCCGCACTTAAGTATCCTCGGTACGATCGGCGACGACACGATCACGCCGGATTCCTACAGTTTTGAATGAGATTTGAAATTGAGTAGGGGGGAGTTGTTCCCCCCTCTCACACCACCGTACGTGCCGTTCGGCATACGGCGGTTCAGCATAACTTCAAGGCATGACGCTCATTGTAGTAGTCCAGACAGCTTGCGAGTCCAGCTTTGGTGAGTACAGTTTTGGAAATCGCTCTGCAGACACAAGTTCTCGTGGCAACCCATTGATAACGATCACCGCTGTAGGCTGTGACTCTTGCAAGATCCTTACCTATCCCAAGTTTCTGCAATCCCCACTGCCGCTTGCTTGGCACTTTCCACTGTTTCCAGATGACCACTCGAAGTCTTGTCCTTAAATGTGCGTCAATCTCTGTCATTGCCCGTTTCATGGAGCCAAGAGCATAGTAGTTGATCCACCCTCTGGTTACCTGGTTAATCCGTTTGATCTTTTCGGTGACCTTTCCGGGCATCTTTCTGCAAGTCAGTTCTTTTAGTTTGCGTTTGAGTTTTGCTACCGAATCCTGATGCGGTCTGCACTTCCACTCCTCTGCCTTGCTGTCCTTGTAAAAACCGAAACCGAGGTATTTCAGCTTCTGCGGTCTTGTGATGTGGGTTTTAGTCATATTGACTTTGAGACCGAGTTTTCTCTGAATCCAATCCGTTATCGTTCGCATGACCCTCTTCGCACTCGCTTCACTTCTGACTGCTATGACACAGTCATCCGCGTATCTCGTGTATCGGAGTTCTCTTGCTTCCAGTTCTTTGTCCAGTTCATTCAGCATGATGTTCGACAATAGTGGTGACAGATTTCCACCTTGCGGGGTTCCGAGTTTTGTTTCCTCGTATCCCTGCTGTGTCATGACTCCTGCTTTGAGATATTTGCGGATAAGCGACTCCGTATCACCATCATTTATGATGTTGTGTACGAGGCTCATCAGTTTGTCCTGTGGTACGTTGTCAAAGAACTTCTCAAGATCAATGTCCACAATCCATTCATATCCCTCATTCAGGTATACCAGCAACTGCCTGATTGCCATTTCACAGCTTCTACCCGGTCTGAAGCCGTAGCTCCATTCCGAGAACAATGGCTCGCACATCGGGCTGATCACTTGCACTATGCCTTGCTGGATCACTCTGTCCATTACGGTCGGTATTCCGAGTTTTCTCACTCCTCCGTTGGGCTTGGGTATCTCTACCCTCCTGACTGGTTGTGGCTTGTACTGTCTCTGCCTGATTTGCTCCCTGATACTGTTCCAGTTCTCTTTAATATACTCGCCGAGTTCGTCAACGGTCACGTCGTCTACTCCGCCCGCTCCTTTGTTGGCACAGACTCTTTTGTAGGCGGCGTTCATGTTGTCCCTGGACAGTATCTTCTCCAATAGTTCTGACATTGCCTTGTGTGCTTTCTCCTTTCCGTTTCTTTGGATTCACCTTAAGTGTTACAGGGTCTGCTCATCTACGTTTCGCCCTTCCTGCTGTCAGGCACTCCTTGGAACATACATTTTGATTGCACGGTTACGTTGTTCAGCCCTTCGGCTTGCGCCTACTATGGCTTCTGCTGACTTCTCACAGTTCGTTGTTACTGCGGCCGATCAGGCCGTCTGTGAGATCTCACGGGATAAGTCTTCAGTCTTTCCTCGTCTACCTGCCTGATTTACGCACACGGGTTACGGTTGCCTTTTGGACTTCGCTGAATTTAGCCAGCTTATCCGCCATGTACGCCTTATATCAGGTTTCTGTTCGTCAGGCTACGATTTCGCTATCCCTTCTTCTCGCCCACACCTCACGATGTAAACCTTGGGAGTCGCTATGGGGTTCGTCGGCAACTACGCCCTTGTGGACTTTCACCACAGACTGACGGCATGCCCGTCATACTAAAAAACGGGGCCGCCTCAAATGGCGGCCCCGCTTCTTATTTTTCCTCACTCCTCAATCATCGGAATGAACATATTCTCTTTCAGTTCCTCCCGCGGCAAAAACGGCGCGAGGTCTTCAAGCGGCGGGCTCACGATGCGGCCGTCCGGCAGACGCTTCGCCGAACTCTTCGGCTCCCAGACCTGATCGGTGTCCGTGAAGATCTCGGTGAATACCGGTCCCGGAGTCGAAAGCGCCTGTTTCACCGCTTCCTGCATTTCCGCGTTGGAATGCGCGGAAAAGTACGGATATCCGAACGCTTTTGCGATTTTCTCATATTCCGGGAAAGAAAGATCGCCGGACTCCGGTCCGATGCCGACCTTCGTATGCTCCGAAAACAGATTCGTCTGCGTGATCCGGATCGAATGATATCCGTTGTTGTTGATGAGAAAGATCTTGACCGGCAGCCGGTTCGTCAGGATCGTCTGCAGTTCCTGCAGATTCATCATGATCGACCCGTCGCCTTCGAGGCAGACCGTCTCCTGCTTCTTTCCGGAAACGCAAGTTCCGATCGCCGCCGGCAAGCCGTAGCCCATGCTCGCGACCGCGGAGTTGTTCGCAAAACGGCTGCCCTTTTTGATCACGTAAGTCTGGTGACCTGCGACGCAGCAGGCTCCGTTGGAAACGGCCGTCAGCGACCCTTCCGGCAATTGTTCGGACAAGAACCGGATGAACGCGTAGACGTTCGCGCCCTTGCCGCTCTCCTCTTTCTGTTTTTCCGTACAGACCGGGTATTTTTCCTTCCAGCCGCGGCAGGTCGAAAGCCAGGTTTCATTTCCGAAAAGCTTTCCTTCCGGCAATGCTTCGTCCAACATCGTGAGAAAGTCCTTCGCATCCGCCCAGACCGGCATTTCCACGTGGAGCGTCGGCTTCATAAATTCCGCCTCGTCGACGTCCACCATGATGACTTCCGCCGCCCTCGCCCAGGTATCGAAACTGTAGCCGACCTGGCGGATCGAGATCCGCGTGCCGACTGCAAGAATGAGGTCTGCATTCTGCACCGCAAAGTTTCCGGCGCGGTCGCCCATGTTTCCGCCCCGCCCCGTATACAGAGGATGCCCGTCTTCAATGAGGTCGATCGCATTCCAGTACGTCACGACGGGAACGTTCAGCTTCTCCAGCACGCGCCGGAAGACCTCATACGACCGGGAAAGCCGGATGCCGTATCCCGCATAAAACACGGGCCGCTCGGCATTTTTGATCTTTTCAATGACCGTCCGGACCGTTTCTTCTTCGACCGGCGGCGGAAGCAGGCGGTCGTCCGTCACGGGATCGTATCCCACGAGTTCGTCCGTCTCGATCTTCGCTCCCTGGAAATTGACCGGAACGTCGATCCAGACCGGGCCGGGACGTCCGGTGACCGCGAGGTGATAAGCGCGTTCGAGATGGTAGCGGATCATCTTCGGATCTTCGATCATGACCGCATATTTCGTCAATGCGGATACCGCTTTCGTGATATCGTATTCCTGGTCGCCGACGGCGCGGAGCGGCCGTCCTCCGGTGAACTGTTCCGCGTAACGGGCCGTCGTGTCAAAGCGGACCTGGCCCGAGATCACGATCATCGGCAGGGAATCCAGATACGCGCCGAGCACGCCGGTGATCGCATTGGTGCCGCCGGGGCCGGTCGTGACACAGACGCAGGCCGGCTTCTGATCCAGTCTCGCGTAGGCTTCCGCCGCCATGGCGGCCGCCTGCTCGTGATGATTGTACAGGACCTTCAATCCCGCGTGGTGTCCGAACGCGTCGTTTAAGTGCATGGCACCGCCGCCGACCACGGAAAAGACGTCGGTCACTCCCCTGGAAACCAGAAAATCCGCAACGTAATCAGCGAGCCGAATCTTCATTGCCGTCCTCCCATTTTCCGATCCGCTCCTCCTCGACGACGAGCGGACGCTTCATGATGCGCTGATTCATTGACAAAATGTACTCTCCGATGAGCCCGATGAAGAAAAGCTGCATGGAGCCGAGCACCGCGACCAGGATGATGAGCGGCGCGACGCCCGCATTGAAGCCGTACCAGTTCACGAGTTTCAGCACGAGGTACACGATGGCAATGATGAAGCTGACGAGCGCGCCGAAGAATCCGAGGAACGTCGCGATTCGCAGACCCACCTTCGTGTAGGAAGTGAAGGAAAGCATGGCGCCGTCATACAGCCGGTACCAGTTGTTGCTCGTCTTGCCGGCGCGGCGCTTCGGCTGCCGGTACTCGATCTCTTTCCTGCGGAAGCCGAGTTCCGCGACGATCCCGCGTAAGAACGGCGTCGGGTCGTCGAGTTTTTTCAGCACTTCGACGAACGCCCGGTCATAAAGTCCGAACCCCGTATAATGTTCGATCTGCTCGACGTCTGAATACTTCCGGATCATTTTGTAATAAATGCTCCGGAGGAAATAGACGAACTTGCTCTCATCGCTCTTCGTCTTCCGGCCGATCACGATCTTGTAGCCTTCCTCCCAGCCCTCGACGAATTTATGGATCATTTCGACCGGATCCTGGAAATCCGCCGCGAGCAATATCCCCGCGTCGCCGGTCATCTGCAAAAGTCCGTAATACGGTGACTTGAACTGACCGAAATTCTTTGCGTTGAAAATCGCCTTCACGTGATCGTCCTTCTCCGCCATGAGACGGATCAGATCGCGCGTCTTATCCTTGGAATCATTGTCAATGAATATGATCTCGTAATCATATTCCGGCAGGTATTCGTCAAATTCCTCTTTTACCGCGGTCGCAATGGCTTCCACGTTCTCCTCTTCATTGTAGCAGGGGATCACCACGCTGATCTTACTCATTTTTTCCTCCCGGACGGACTTTTCCGCCGCGTCTTACTTCCCGGCGCTTCCGTGAAGCGCCGTCTGTCTTCATAATCCGGCCTTGTTTTCCGTTTTTCTGATCCACTCAATGGTTTTCGCGATACCTTCCGGAAACGCGGTTTTCGGGGCATATTTCGTGTCTTCGACGGTCTTCGACGTGTCGGCGGTCAGCTTCATTACCTGACCGGGACGGTAAGGGATCTCGCCGAAGCCGATCTTTGCTTCCGGCGACACTTCTGATGCCAGTTCCGTGAGGAACTCCCGGAGCGTTTTCTCTTCCGGACCCGCGAGCACGTAAACGCTGCCGCTCTTTCCGTATTTAGCCAAACGGTAAAACCACTCCGCCGCATCTTCCGAGTAAAGATAATTCCAGACCTGTTCTCCCTTCGTCGCCGCGAACCGTCCGGTTTCCGAGAGAGACCGGATCGCGGAAGAAATCAAAGTGAAGTCATTATCAAACGGGCCGTAAACGCTTAAGATCCTGGTCCAGACGAAATCGATTCCGGTTTCTTCCGCCAATGCGTTTCCGGACAGGCACGTCTTTAACTTTGCTTTTCCGTACTCGTTTTCGGGCCGGCACGGCGTTTCCGGCGTGAGCCGCTCTTCGGTCCTGCCGTATTCCGCCTGGCTGCCCGCGCCGACGAACACCTTCGCGCCGAGTCTTTTCGCGAGGCGGACGGCTTCCATGGCGTGCTCCGCATTCCGTTCCTGTAAGGCAGCGTCGTTTCTTGCGTCCCCGTAGGTGCCTTCCCATGCGAAATGGAACAGGGCGTCGATCTTTTCCGGCAGTTCCAGCGTTCCGGTCTTAGCAATGTCCCGTTCAATGACCGTGAGTCCCATCGCGCCTTCCGGCAGATTCCCCCGCTTTTTCGAGTCCGGACGGATCACCGCATAGACGCGGACGTTTTCACGAAGCAGCGTCCTTACGAGCGTTGCGCCGATCATGCCGGTCGCGCCGGTAACGAGGGCCGAACGGATCGTGCGACGGGGCTTATCCTTTTTTCGTGACAAAAAATGCATCATTGATTCCGGTCACTCATTTTTCCTTCACGGCTTCGTGCAGGACTTTCGCCATGTAATCCAGTTTTTCTTTCGTCATGCCGGGATAGAGCCCGAGCCAGAACGTATCCTTCATGATCCGGTCGGTATTCTCAAGCGGCGAGGCGATCCGGTAGGCATCGGTGCCCCGGAGTTCATCAAAACAGGGATGTTTCACGAGATTTCCCGCAAACAGCATCCGGGTCTGCACGTTCTTCCCTTCGACGAAGCGGACGATCTTTTCGCGGTCCACGCCTTCCCGGCAGGTCAGAAGAAAACCGAACCATGAAGGCTTCGTATCTTTCGTCGCTTCCGGCAGGATGAAATACGGTTCGAGGTCCCGCACCTTTTCATAGAGGTACTCGAAATTCGCTCTTCTCTTTTCCACGAATCCCGGCAGTTTGCTTAATTGCGCGACGCCGACGGCCGCCTGCATGTCCGTCACTTTCAGGTTGTACCCGAAATGCGAGTATACGTATTTGTGGTCGTAGCCCTTCGGCAATTCGCCGTATTGCCCGTCGTACCGGTGCCCGCAGAAATTGTCCTTCCCCGGCGGACAGACGCAGTCCCGGCCCCAGTCTCGCAGCGAGCGGACGATCTTCGAAAGGAGCGCGGAATTCGTATAGACCGCGCCGCCTTCGCCCATCGTCATGTGGTGCGGCGGATAGAAG